>CAJJNP010000024.1 GCA_905193145.1 uncultured Odoribacter sp.
CAAACTAAGGAAAAACGAACCCAACCCCACAACCGTTAACATACTGGCAATTATGCGAACCATAACCTATGCTATTATTGATTAAAAAAACGCCAGCCGCACCCTTCCTGCCCGTCCACATCAGCGACATGGCAGAAAAATCAATCGAATATAAAACAGAAAGATAGAAAAGGGGGAAATTTACATAAATCCAGAGAACCAATATACGCATACCATCCCACTGAAGTTGTAGGACGAAGCTTTCAAATGGAAAGATGCGAAACTTATGCCTGTTCTCTTAGTCATGTTAATGTGATTTTTTCAAGGTGCAAAGATACGCATTAAAAAACAAGATTCCCAACCAAACAACCCACAATATTTTCTAAATATCACTAAAACAAATATGCAGATTTCAACAACGGAATCTTTATCTTTGCAGACTACAAGCAAGGATATATGGCGGACAAAATACAAAACAGAAAAAAGGATGTGTACGAACTGACACACTTGAATCATCTCTTTATCAGAAATGAAATAACGATACCCGGATTTGACGGTTATCAAATCTTGAAATGCGATTTCCACACGCACACCGTCTTTTCCGATGGTCTCGTATGGCCCGACGGACGCATTTATGAAGCCTGGCAAGACGGACTGGATGCTGTAGCAATCACCGACCACATCGAACACAGAATCAACAAAGAATGGCTGAACGGCGACTTGAACGAATCCTATAAAATCGCCAGCCGCGCAGCCGACGACATGGATTTTATTGTCATTCCCGGAGTTGAAATAACCCGCGACAAACCGCTGGGCCATCTGAATGCCCTATTTCTGCAAGATGCCAACCTGCTGGAAAAAGAAGACCCCATGGATTCCATCGCCGAAGCCCGCAAACAAGGAGCTTTCATTATCTGGAACCATCCCGGCTGGCCGGACCACCGTGTCTCCCTATATCCCATCCACGAACAACTGCTTGCCGATAATACCATCCACGGCATAGAAATCATGAACTATAAAGACTTCTATCCGCAAGCCATCCATTGGTGCGCTTCGTTCAAAAAAGCGTTCATTGCCGCCACCGACATCCACTGCACCACCTTAAGCGTCTACAGAAATCACCTGCGTCCCCTCACCTTGGTGTTTGCAAAAGAAAAAAGTCTCGCAGGAATTCGCGAAGCCCTGTTTGCCGGACGCACCGTTGCTCTATTCGACGGCACCCTCGCAGGCCAAGAAAACATCTTATCGCCTTTGGTAAAATCCTGCCTGAAAACAAAACCCATGAAAAATTCATGTATGGCAATAACAAACCAATCAGACCTTCCTTTTCAAATCACCGGTGCAGACCAGCACTATCTTTTACCGGAAAGGAAAACAGTCATCATCATGTTGCCACCGGACAACCTCCTCACCTTCGAAAACTGCCTGATTGATACAGACCGCACACTATCCATCCCCGTCGATGAATTACCATTTCAGTAAAATAACAATGCCGGAAGTGAATCCCTCCGGCATTGCCTTTATTACAATATAACGAATAGGGCAATCACAGCCCTTATTCTATTTAATTCATTGGAGCAGCCTCCAGCAAATCCGGACGAGGATTTACGTTTACATGAGACGAATTAATGGTTGAAAAAGTCCATGCATCCCAAGAATTATTTTGCAATTTCTGACTACTTGCTGCATAGTTTGAATAAGAGAAAGAAGCAGGTACGTTTACTCCCGGAGTACCAACCCAATAGGAAGCATACGCTTTATACCAGCCTCCCATCCACAAATCCGCTGCATCAGCAGTTTTCATTTCATCAAAATCATCCCCTGTATTTTCCCAATAAACACCATCAACAAAATCAGCTTCTGTCAAAGTCAAAGAGGCATTGCTTACCGTAATATGTCCGTCTCCATTGCCATCATAACCGAACCCTTTGATTACTACTTGACCCCACGATTCAGCAAGCACTACATACAAACGAGAATCTTGTTTCGCCACAGCCTTTATCATATCCAATCCCACTGCACTACCGCTCCATCTATATCCCCAAGCCAAAAAACGAACGGAAGTCGCACTTCCTGCCGCTTCTGCCCATTGAATGGAAAGTACAGAACGGTTTTCTCCGGCACCGGTCCAATTGACAATATCATCAATTGTTGATACCTTTTGTCCGTTTGCACTTTTCATTTCGGGAACAACGGTTTCCTTGATAACGGCATTTTCAGGTTCTACAAAATTATATGCCTCTTCATTACAAGACACCATCATGCCTGCAAACAGGCACATTACAAATAAACAAAATAGCTTTTTCATGATTCAAATTTTAATTATTATACTTCTCAATATTAAAGAAATTATGTGTGAAATAAACGTTAGCCGGATAATCCAAATAACCGGCATAGTCATAAGACAGTCTGTGCTGTACAGTCAATCTACCGGAATTAGGACTTACAGCCCATTTGAAATTAAACACGGAAATATGATTCCGATGGCGATAACCACCAAATCCCATCAAGGTATTCAAATACACTTCTCCTGTTACAGGATCAACGGCGCAAGTATTGTATGCCTGAAAATTAGGACTATTGTAGTAATCTTCCGAATCAGGTATGTAATGGTATCTTTTTACATCCATAGCTTGAGCTGTTTGATTCATGCCAAATATATGACACCAGATTTCCGTCTTGGTTGCGCTCATATAGATGGTATCCCCCTTTGCCGTAATATGAGGTGCTGCCGCCTGGCTGCTCGCCGGATTACGTTTCAATAATTGAGCAGCTTTACCTTTTAATGTATGGGCATCTATAATTTCGTATGTATCCGGATCCACCTTGGAGATTGTACCGGTTTCGTCCGATACCCACAATTTCCCGTCTGACGAAGGAATAATTCCGGATACCAAACCTTTAAAACGTATCTTGTGAGAAACTTTTGTAGCCCCCTTCTCTATCACCATGACAGCAGAATTCTGTTTATATGTTGAAAACACCTTATTGTGAGCCACAGCCATTGTATTCCAGTGGGCTCCTTCAGAACCTTCCACAAAAGTCATCGTACTGTCAGAAAGACGGAACACACTGATTCCTTTAGCATTACGCATATAAATGTCATCCTTGCCCAAAACGGAAATATGTGTCGGCTGGTTTATCTGATCCTCAGGGAATGAATAACGTAGTTCTTCTTTCAATGTCTCGGCATTCAGAATCGTAAGCCCCCCATAATTTCCGGGAATATCACTCTGCTGTGATACGATATATATCTTATTGTCATGAATAAACATATCTTCTGTCAAAGAAAACAGAGTCTTTTTATTCACAGCTCGGTAGGCATTCGGAGTGATTTCACCTTCCGGACTGATATAAATCAGCGAACCGTGTGTAGCAATCAGCCCTTCATTCAAAATAAAGGTTCCATGCTTATACTTTCCTTCGCGTACAACAATATCAGCTTTCTGTGTAAAGGCAGTGTCCGCATTGCTTACGGTTAAAGCCAAATTATATTTGCCGCTTCTATCCGTTTTGAATACGTAGATAGAGTCTGTTGAAACCTCAGTTTCGTTTACAGCCCATTTAAAAGCTGTAGCAGGAGAATTTGCATTCAGTGCTGCCCGGAATACAAGCGAATCCGTCAACTCCATAGTGAAATTTCCGTTCCCCATCGTTGTAATCGACAAGCCGGTTGATGGAGATACCTGCTCGGTTATGTACGTATTGTAAATATTATCATCCGAACAAGATGACAACAGTCCGGCAAATACACCGAACAACAGAACTAAATAATTTGATTTTTTCATTTTGATTAATTAATTAATTGATTTTATATTCGATTGTCAACAATCATTTCATCGTTATTTATCTGCGGCCTTCAGCAAGCGCGGTATCGGGAGGAGATTCTCTTTTGTTTCGTAGTTGATAGGCGAAAAAGTCCAGGCATCCCAAGAGTGATGCTCTAATAACCTACCGCTTGCATAGAACTGAGAATAGGAATACTCCTCAGACACCAACACAGCCTCCCCTGCTCCCAACCAATAGCTTGGATAAGCCGTGTACCAACCGCCCATCCACCAGTCGCCTTCGCTCAACACTTCAAACTCTTCTACGCTTTCACCGAATTTCTGCACATATACACCTTCACTGAAATTCTTTTCCGTCAATTCAAGCGGCTTCATTTCACGCTCACTGTCTTTGTATCCCTTGTTGCGGATATGTATCTTGCCGTCGCCGTTCCCATCGTAACCAAATCCTTTAATAGCCGTGCCCCAACCATCGGTGGCTACTATCACAAACAGACGGGCATCATTCTTGGCAATGGCTCGAACCATTGTCTCGCCGGTTACATTCGGCTCAGCTCCCCAACGGTATCCCCAGGCTCTGAAAAATACATCCTCGTCTTTCGGATGCAACAAATCTTCCGTCCCGGCACTCACCCACTGGATTGCCAATACCGCTTCGTTGGCTCCGCTGCCGGTCCAATTTGTGATGTCTCCGATTCTGAAACCATTCATCACACGAATGTCCAGACTGTCCGAACCACTGCCCAAATCATTGGTTGCCGTCACTTTCAAACGATAGGTCCCCTCCTGCTGCGAAGAGAAAACATACAGGGTGTCTGCCGACACTTCTACTCCATCCAGATACCATTGCAAACGAGCATGGGAACTGTGTATAATATTTGCACGCAAACGCACCTCCTGACCGGGCAACACCGCCTCTTTCCACGTCAGATTCAAAATAGACACTTCTGCCGCCACCGTATCCGGAGCCATAGGCCCGGGGGGTTCCGTGCCATTCCCTCCCTGTGGCAATACCGGCTCATCTTCTCCGCTCTCCGAACAAGCAGCCACTCCCGCCGCCAGACAAAGAACGGCTACATAAAACAAATGCTTCTTCATAATTTATTTATCAGTTAAACATATCAAAATTCCCACATCATCGAAAACAGACAATTGCGCAAAGGCATCGGATAATACTGAGTCGACTCGTAATATTTGTCGAACAGGTTGTCCACCCGCAACTGCGGTGTGATGCGCATTCCGTTGCGAAAGCGATAGCCGTAACCGGCAGTCAGATTATGTACGGGATAAGGATCAGTGGCATACGCTTCGTCCGTGGTGATGAAACGCCGTCCGATGTAAGTGATCTGCCAGGAGAAAAAAGCCCCCTTCCATTCTGCCGCCGCACGCAAATTCCATTTGAATCTCGGCACATAAGGAATCTGTTTCAGATACGAGCCGTCGTCCACATGCTTTTTCTTGCGGGTGCGCGACTGCGACCAACTGAAATTGCCGGAACCCGTAAAACGCCATGCTCCCGGAGTATAGGTCAGTTTGCCGTATAATTCCGTCCCCACCGACCGCACATTGCGGTGGTTTTGCGGTGTCCATATCCATTGGTTGCCATCTTTCGGCAACCACAATATCCAATCATCGATATACATCAGATAACCCGCAGCCTCTGCATCAAAAGACCATTGCCGGTTGAAATCCTTGCGATAAGATACCGCCATATCATACGAATAGCCTTTTTCAGGACGTACATCCGGATTTCCTCCCGGTCTCCAATAAAGGTCGTTCATGCTCGGAAACCGGTAGTTATATGCCACACTTCCCTTCACCTGCAGCTCATGCCCCAACAAATTCGCCACCACTCCCAACGCTCCCGTCGATACTCCCCGGCTGTCATTCTGTTCGAACATATACTGTCCGTTCACAGCCAGCCATGCCACAGGCGACCATTGTACGGCTGCCTGCAACGACACCACATTGCGACGCGCGACTACCGGAGGCTCCACCTCCGGTATGTCGTAAATCACGTCGCCCAACACATACTTAGAAGAATCTATATCCATATAGCTGCTCACCCGCACCCGGTCGTAACCATAGGTGACTGTCACATCCGCTACCAAATTGTCGCAGGGCGCAACGGAATAATCCGCCACCGCCTGCCATGTCTGCGATTTATTGCGGTTTTCTTCCGGGTCGAACAAACCGCCTTCATACCATTTGTCATAATTCTGCCTGTAATACAACCATGCAGCCTTCAAATGCAGGGCATGAATCCCTTTGGCAAAATCCAATCCGGCATACGCCCGGGCATTTACCTCCCATTGCTTCTCGTGTGATGTATTCACCAGCCCCAACGGTTGCGGCAACATGCGGGAATTTTCCTGATACCATCCTACGGCCGTCAGACGCGTATAGGGCGACAGACGAAAATAAGCCTCCTGCATAGCCGCCCACTGCGTATAGCGTGCATCCTGCCGTTTCTCTCGGAAAGGCACATTTGTCAAAATCTTGTTGATATAAGTATAGTCGTTGTCCGAATGCTGATAGTAGTAGCGTGTCTTAAAGCTCGCCCGGGAAGTGCCGATATTCACCTGTCCGCCTCCCGTATGCGTGCCGTAAGAGCCGACCTCTCCCAACACCTTGCCGCTGACACCCCGCTGCCACACCGGATCCGTGAAAAAATTCACACTCCCGCCGATGGCTCCCGTACCGTTTTTCACATGGCTGCTACCATAATACAAACTGATATTGTCGGTGAAAAACACCGGTATCTGCGAAAAATCAAAAGTTCCCGACATCGGCGGCGTAATGTTGATTCCGTTCCAATTGACCCGGGTCTGCGAAGCACCGGCACCCCGGAATGAAGCGGTTGACAAAGCTCCCATCCCCAGACTCTTAATATACACGGATGTATAATCGGTCAGCAACTCGGCCATCGAGCGGGTCTTGTTAGCCTGAATGATTTCAGGGTCAATACGACTGACTCTCGCACCGGCATTGGCTTCATTGGCATGCTGTATACGCCGGCGCACCACCTGCACCGTATCCAACACTCCATACATGGCAATGGAATCGCGCCCCTGCGCCGACACCGGCCGAACGTCGCACAACAGCAACACCAGCAACAACCCTCCCATACTGCAAAATCCTCTCATAATATATCTGATTAATATTCATATCCCGGAAAATATACCTGGCTCGGATAGACTCCCACCCGATAGCTGTCCACCCGTCCGTCTTCCCGATAACAACGGACATAACCACGCTGTGCTGTATAATCCAGACAGTCGCACAAGTAGACATCACCGGTGGGACCTACGGCAAATCCGTACATCATCCCCACGCCCGGCAAATCACGATAGCGTTCGAACATCCCCGTATCCACATTCAGACGGAAGACACTCTGCTGCTCGTACGCACCCTGACTGTTCGGCACCTCCGAACGGGTGGCAGCATTGAAATAAATCCACGTCCCTGTCGGGTCGATATCCGTACGATTGTAGTTGATATACCCCAAGGCACCCACCGTTCCCTCCGGCAGCTCTTCACCCAGGGGCAGTTCATATTTTTTCACCACCCGTTCGCGCAGCGGGTCGATACATGCCAGAACAATACCGACAACCTTACCGCCCTGCTTGCGATTCATCAACGCCCACAGCTTGCCGTGCTTGTCCTTCAGCATCCGGCAGGTCTTGGTATACTCTTCATTATATACATCCCGCAACAACCGGGCCTCCTCTTTCACAATGCGGTTGGCATCAAACACCAGCAGACCGCGTGATGTCATTCCGAAAATCTTATTCTCGGCACCAATCAGATATTCAATCCATGCCGGAACGGAAATATATTCCAAGGGCTCGCCATACGGCTCGACGGTACGTATCCTCACCAGCTGATTGCGCAAATCCGACACGACGGCTTCCGTAGGGGACACCGGCACAATCTGCCGCGGATAACCCGCCTGCTTGTATAATATCGTACCTAACGAACGGAATGTCACCGGATCCAAGATTTCCACTTTCTTAGAGTTGTTCATGGCCACGAAATACTTTCCGTTAATCAACGTCACGGACTGTGCCACATCTCCCATCGGACGATGGTTGACATCCTGAAAAGCATCCACCACAACGGTACTGTCCCGATATACGACAGAGAGCGCACCCGCATTGGTGTTCAATAATCCCTCGTTGAGCACCAGACACTCAATCGGAGCGTCTTTCAACGAACCACCCGGATAAAGTCCCGGTTTATCACATGCAGAAAACAATGTCCCGAACAGGACGGCGGACAGAAAACAAAAAAGCCTTTTCAATGACATATCAATCAAAATTTGTCAAGGAAAAAGCACAGAATAGTCACAAAGATACAAGCCTACCGACTGATTCAACGTTCGCCTTCCCCTTGAACGTTAAACAAAAATGTCAATGGCAGGTCTTCTGACTCGTTTCCCTTTCCGGCTTCCTTCCCATCCCGACATGCCGGAACAGTGGACAACGATTACCGAAAAGGTTACAGAAACTCACAGCAGTGGATCTGTTCCGGACTCTCACCGGATTCCCTTTTCATCCGGATACCGACAGTTGATAGTCGGTCCGGAACCAAGACGGCGCAAAAGTACAGTTAATATTTCTTTTAAAAAAATCATTTTACAAAATAATCACGGCAAAACCGATATAGCGCAACAAATAGTTTCATCGCTACCCAAGCGACACCTTTTAGACGTTTACCTACATTCTTTACACTCTGAAATTCCTTTGTGGATACATTGGGGACGTTCTTTTTTCAAAATCTCAGTAATGTAAAACTCTGCAAATTTCTCTCGAATTTCATCTCTTACACGACGAAATTTATCGGTTATTTGTTCATCAGTACCAGTAGCTGTTGCCGGGTCATCAAAGCCAATATGCTGATGATGGTGCACATTTCCCGTAAATATCGGACATGATTTATGCGCCCCGCCGCAAACAGTTATCACATAATCCCATTCTTGACGGAGATATTCGTTTACATGCGTGGGCACATGCGAACTAATATCTATTCCAACCTCCTTCATTACTTCCACGGCTTTGGCATTTACTTGTGCAGCCGGAGCTGTTCCTCCCGAATATACGTTAATATTTTCATTAAATGATTGTAAGAAACCCTGTGCCATTTGGCTGCGGCAACTATTACCTGTACAAAGAATCAATACGTTCATGACGCTCAAATAATATATAAATCAAAAGAAATTCCCAAATACAAATCCTGAAACTGTCGCCATAACGATAACAAGAGCCACATACACAACCGTTTTCCTTGTTCCCAATACGCCACGAATCACTAGCATGTTAGGCAACGACAGCGAAGGACCCGCCAATAGCAAAGCCAAAGCCGGGCCTTTACCCATACCAGAAGCTAACAGACCTTGAATAATAGGCACTTCGGTCAAAGTAGCAAAGTACATGAATGCCCCGGTAAAGCTAGCGAAGAAATTGGATAGCAACGAATTGCCGCCGACGGCCCATTCTATCCAACTGTTCGGAATGATGCCAGCGATAGCCGTATTGTCATGTGTTGAACCGAGTAGGAAGCCCGCCGTTACCACACCGATAGCCAGCAACGGCATTATCTGTTTGGCAAATCCCCACGAGGCGAACGCCCATTCTCGATTTTCTTCATTGCGCTTATCAAACAAGAGAATGACGGAAAGAGCGGTAATCGCTACAATCATCGGCACAAGCGGAACCCGTTTCGCATTGCCGATAAACAGATTGGCAAGAAGTGCGGAGATAGCTGTCGCTACTGCACCGAGCACCACCCACTGCACTCGAAGTTTCAAAATCCTGACAAGCGACAAGCATAATAAAAGCGATAAAGTTCCAGTTATGTACCATTTATAAGTGAAAATACCGTACCATAGTCCTGTATCGGAAGCCGCAGGTGCACCCCAATTCGCAAATACGAGAATGAGAACCAGTGTAAAGAAATGGAACGAAGTCTGCCACATCGGGCGTTTTTCGGGCAGCGGAACGATATTCATCTGCTCCTCTTTTTTGGCTTTCTCTTCCTTGCGAAAAATAAACGACATAGCCAATCCGATAACAACAGAAAATAGTACAGCTCCAACTGTTCGTGCGATACCCATTTCAATCCCTAAAATCCGTGCCGTTAAAATAATTGACAGAATACTGATTGCCGGACCGGAATAGAGAAAGGCGATAGCCGGACCCAATCCTACTCCCCGTTTGTAGATACTCGTAAAGAGCGGCAGAATGGTACATGAACATACAGCAAGAATACCACCAGAAACGGCTGCAACCGTATAAGAGATCCATTTCTTGGCGTTCGCGCCAAAGTATTTAAGCACAGAACCCTGGCTGACGAATACGGCAATGACACCTGCAATAAAGAAGGCGGGAAGCAGACACAATACAACGTGTTCCTGTGCATACCATTTCGCAAGGTCGAGGGTAGCATCTACGGCTGTCATAAACCGCTCGCTTTCGAGCGGTAGGAAGAAGACCGCCACAAAAACAGCGATCATCCCAAAGAGTATTTTCAATTCATTCCTTGTATCCATAACTACATCTTATATGCCAAATATTTGTTTTATCTCACTTTCTGAAGGAACATGCCCTTTTATTTTCACAGTTTCATCCACTACGACTGCGGGTGTTCCCATAACATCATAGCTCATGATTTCTGTAATATCCTCGATTTTCGTGATCTTCACATCGAGATTATTCTCGTTGATTACTTTCTCGATAATCTGATATGTTGTCTTGCATTTGGCGCAGCCCGGCCCCAGTATTTTTACTTCTTTTATGCCCGTTTTTGTCGTAGCTGCAGTGTCCTCGCAACAACAAGAGGCTGTCTGTTTTTCCACTTCCTCTATAATCAGATTGTCACCACATGAACAAGAGCAAGGCTTCGGAGAGAATAACGATGCCCAAAATCTCTTTTTGTTTTCTTTCTTGTTTTCCATATTCTTACCTTTTATAAATACATAATCACACAATAATATACACCTATAACCGTAAACACGCCTCCAACAATCCAATTCAGCCACTTTTGAACCGTCTGCATCTTGCCGTAAAAACTACTGATGTGCTGTACACTGAATGCCAATATCCAAGCGACAATCAAGACAGGCAATGCGGTAGCGACAGCGAAAAGCACTGGCAACAGATAGCCTGCGGTTGCTGTTGCAGACATTGGAATCAGCATACCGAAATAGAACACACCACTGGTCGGGCAGAATGCCATCGCGAACAATATTCCAAGCAATAAAGCACCCCAGCCGCCCTTGCTGGCCAGTTTCTCACCGTTACCTTTGAAACCAAAGGACGGAAGTTTAAGTTTATTGCCAAATAGCATAAACATCCCGATAAGTAATAATGCAGGACCAAGAATTAATTCACCATATTTGCCGATAAACTTCTGGATGCCGAACAGACTTACCCCTTCTTTCAATATCATTATTAATACGACACCCAATATCGTATAAGCAATGACACGACCAAGCGTGTACAAGAGTCCGTTTCGGAAAATCCGGCAGCGGTTTTCAATGTCTTTACTGATGAATCCGATAGCGGCTATGTTCGTAGCCAAAGGGCATGGAGATATTGCCGTGAGTAACCCCAATAAGAATGCAGTCAAAGCAGGAGTCGTGCTACTATCCAATAAAGTCTGTAACCAATCCATAAGGCTTATTTCATTAAGGCTTTGACTTTTTCAATTACTCCACTCTTGAATGTATCAGGAGCAGTCCGGGCATTAGCGAAAGCATACTCTGTTAGATTTTTATAGGTTTCTTTCCCGTCTTTCCATCTACAAATGAACAAAGACGACCAAGCAACCTCATATTTCTCGGCAATCTTCTCGTTCTCTGCCTTAGAAATATCGATTGATTTGAAAACGACCGTTCCGCTTTTCAGTTCATTGGCAAATTGTGTCTCAATAGCTTCTTTTGCATTTTTTTCTATCGCTACACAAGTGGCACAACGCTGTTTGCCGTGAAAATAAAGAACCTCCACATGGTCTTTTTGTGATTGTTCTTCTGTTAATTTGTTCTTTTTTGCGTTATTGTTACCACACGCAAACATTCCGAGGCACATCGCCATCATTAAAATTACATTTTTCATTGCTCTTGATTTAATAGATTTTTATTTGTTTGTAATTCGTCAAACAACGAACACTTATTCTAAAAAAAATTGCTGCTATTCACAACAATTCTCTTTTTTACATGCACAATGGTCGAAAAAACCGACAAAAAGCCCAGAGGCTATTTTCCAATTCTCCCTATTGATACAATATTTCACTTTCGGTATTTCTATCTCTCCTTGTATCAAACCAGCATCTTTCAGTTCTTTTAGATGCTGGGAAACTGTCGCTTTCGAAATAGGCAATACTTCATGAATGTCACCAAAAAAACAGCAATTTTGTTTAGCCAAAAACTCAAGGATAGCGACTCTTGCTGGATGTCCCATCGCTTTGGCAAAACGTGCAAGTTGTTCCTGTTTCGTTGAGTATTCTTTGTTTTCCATTTATATTTTTGTTTGTTGTTCGCAAAACTACAAACAATATTTAGAATAGCCAAGAAAAAAGATAATAATATTCATCAATATCCATAGTTTTTTCATTTGCACCCAATAAATAATCTCCCCTCCATTTTTCTCGTTTACATCCCCCTTATCATCAACTTAAATATATGTCAACTATAAGACAAAGATAACAGACTATTATATTTGTCTTATAGTTGTGTTATCTTTGATATATAGATGTCTTATATTTAAGAGGGAGGAAAGTAAGAGAAAAGAGGGCGCAAAGCAGACGCAATGAAGGAAAATTATCATTGCGCCACGCAGTGTTGCTTTATTGAAATTAATCTTTACCTTTGCCGTTGGATTTGGTGCTTTAGTTCCGTCATGAACGAAAGTGAAAAGGGAATCGGGTGAAAATCCCGGACTATCCCGTAGCTGTGAACTCTAGGAGGTTCCGCAAGTCTTGTACCACTGATATTCATCGGGAAGGTAGCGGAAAAAGAGTAAGTCAGAAGACCTGCCAAATCAATTCAAAATTGACAGCACTCGAGGGTTAGGCTTTCAATATCGGTGGTATTTACAAATATTTTTTAGACATACATAAAAACATCAATTATGGAATTGTTGGATCATCTGTTATGGGGTAACGAATCCCTTTGGGGTGGCGGTGTAGCCCACTCTATTCTGATTTTATCACTGGTCATCACCGGGGGCATCATGCTGGGAAAAATAAAAATTGCAGGCATTTCTCTGGGAGTCACAGGCATCCTGTTCATAGGCATTGCATTCGGACATTTCGGTCTGAATGTCAACGAACACCTACTCCACTTTCTGAAAGAATTCGGACTGATTCTTTTTGTCTACTCCATCGGTCTGCAAGTGGGTCCCGGATTCTTTGCCTCGTTCCGAAAAGGCGGCATCACCCTGAACAAACTTGCAGCCATCATTGTATTATCGGGAGTAGCTGTTACGCTTGTCCTATATTACGCAACCGGATTGCCCATCACAACCATGGTCGGCATCATGTCCGGAGCCGTAACCAACACACCCGGTCTGGGAGCCGCACAACAGGCTTTCAGCGACATCCACCTGGGAGCAGATGCCGATGATATTGCCACCGGCTATGCAGTGGCCTATCCCTTGGGAGTAATCGGAGCCATTCTGACAATACTGACACTGCGATACCTGCTCCGCATCAACACACAAAAAGAAGAGAAAGAAGCAAGCGAGGGTGCGGACGCCCATCAAAACCCGACAACGGTCAGAGCGACTCTGGAGGTTGTCAATCAGGGACTGGAGGGTAAAACCATTGCCGATCTGCATCGGCTGGCTACACGCGAATTTGTCGTATCACGCATCTGTCACGTCAACGGCCAACCGGAATTGGTGAATGCACAGACCCCCCTGTATTGTGGAGACAAGATACTGGTTATCACCACACAAAACGATATCGAAGCCATCATTGCTTTGATAGGCAACATCGTGGAAATGAACTGGCATGATATATCCAAGGATATGATTTCGCGCAAAATATTAATCACCAAGCCGGAATTGAACGGAAAACGATTGTCCGAACTGCAAATCCGCACATCCTGTGGTGTTACCATTACCCGTGTAAACCGGGCAGGGATTGACCTGGTGGCAGCCGGCAACCTCTCCCTGCAACTGGGCGACCGGGTAACGGTTGTCGGTCCTGAATTGTCGGTAATACAAGCCGAACAACGCTTCGGCAATTCTTTAAAGAGCCTGAACCACCCCAATCTGATTGCCATTTTCACCGGCATTGCACTCGGTGTGCTGCTTGGCAGTCTCTCTTTCCACATTCCGGGCATTCCACAGCCGGTCAAGCTCGGTCTTGCCGGCGGGCCGTTGATTGTCGCCATCCTGATTGGCAGATACGGTCCATATTATAAAATGGTGACTTATACAACAATGAGCGCCAATCTGATGCTCCGCGAAACCGGAATCTCACTTTTCCTTGCCGGGGTGGGATTAGGTGCCGGAGAGAATTTTGTACCCACACTCCTCAATGGCGGATATATCTGGATTCTATACGGATTTGCCATTACGGTCATCCCTTTGCTCGTTGCCGGAATCATCGGCAAGAAACTATATAAAATCAACTATTACACCCTGATTGGAGTACTTGCAGGCTCGTCCACCAATCCTCCGGCATTGGCATTTTCATCCGAACTGACCGGTACGGACGCACCCTCTGTAGGTTATGCTACGGTCTATCCGCTGACGATGTTCCTCCGTGTATTGGCAGCACAACTGCTCATACTCCTGCTTGCCTAATGTCATCAAAAACAAAATAAAGCATGAAAAAAGAGACACCCATAAATTCGAATATTCCGTTGCTGCGGAAAAAACTGGATTTGTTGCTCCGCACCGGTAAATTGCTAATGGAAAGTGCAGCAGATACCAACCGCATTGAACGCACCATAAAACGCATGGCTGCCTTTATGGAAATTCCGGAAGAAAAGCTTCATCTGGATATCAGATGGACTATGATTATGGTGAATGTCAGTGACGAAAGCCATTCTTTTTCCAAGTTTCAAAAATGCCAGAAACACGGAATCAATATGACGACAATCACAGCCATCAGTCAATTGTCCCGAAAAGCTGTCAGAGAAAACTATACCCTTACGCAATATGAAGACGAGCTGCAGAAGATAGCCCGTCAGCCACGCAATTACCTGCCCAATCTCGTTGCGATTGGAGCAGGCTTTGCCTGTGGCGGATTCTGTAAACTGTTCGGCTGCGACTGGATGGCCTTTTTGTTTACCTCCCTGTGCGCCTTTGCCGGATTTCACCTCCGCACCTATTGCATTGAAAAAGGCATCAATGTATATATGAGTATCGCCATCGCTGCATTTATATCCACCTGTCTGGCGTATGCCTCTTCTTTCACCGGATTATCCGACACCCCATTCCAGCCGCTTCTGGCATGTGCCCTATTCATTGTACCCGGAGTGCCTCTTATCAACTTTGTAGACGATATGATAGACAATCATCTACTGGTCGGCATCACCCGAGCTGCCAATACCATCGTCATTATGGGCGCCATGACATTCGGCATCGCTTTTGCCATTCGGGTGCTGGTGATGAATGATATGGAAATCGACTATAAATTCAGTGAGCTCAGTATGGTGCCACACGATCCTTATTATATCTATGCCATCGCCGCAGCCATTGCTGCTGTCGGCTTTTCCATGATATTCAACATTCAACGTCACCTGCTGTGGGTGGTGGCAATCGGAGGCATCATTGCGGTATGCACCCGGAATTTTGTCAATCTGAATCTGGGATACGGACCTGTCATCGGTTCTTTTACGGGAAGTATCGTCGTCAGCCTGCTTGCTGTGAAAGCATCGCATTATTTCCATGTGCCTATCCATGTATTAGCCATTCCCTCGGTCATTCCGATGATACCGGGGGTATTGATGTACCGTTCCATATTTGCATTCATCAATATGCAAGGTGTGATAGGAGAAGTGACGAACGCTTTTTTAAACGGCATCAATTCAGCATTAATCATCCTCTGCATCTCTCTGGGAGTGGCTATTCCGAACATTTTTGCACGGCGTTATAGGCGACTTAAATAGTATAGTCAATAGGGAACTCCTGTAACAAACATAAAAAAAATCAGCAAACATCCGTGCAATACGGAAAAAATTGATACTTTCGCATCAATTTACATTTTTGAAAATGCGACATTACGACTATATCATTGCAGGAAGCGGACTTGCAGGTTTGTATACAGCATATCATGCGGCAGCATACGGAAAGGTTGCGCTTTTGACAAAATCAGGAATTACTGAGAGTAACTCCTATTTTGCACAGGGAGGCATCGCAGCAGTCACGGATGAGGACGATGCGCCTGCTCTCCATTTTGAAGACACAATTATAGCAGGGCGCGGATTATGCGACTACCCTGCCGTCAATATTTTGGTAAACGAAGGTCCGCAACGTATCCGCGAACTGATTGCCGAAGGCATGCACTTCGACATGGAAGACGGCAGCCTTGCCCTAGGGCTTGAAGGTGGACATCACCGGAAGCGTATTCTTCACGCAGGCGGCGACGCCACCGGTCGGATGGTGACCAGCTTTATGATCAGCAAGGTGATTAATCATCCGCGCATAGACATTTTCGAAAACCACTCTGTCATCGGTATCCTGGAGGATAACAATACCTGCTACGGTGTGCGTGCCTGGAATCTGGTGACCCAATCCGAAGAGCTTTATACAGCTCCGCATACATTCCTTACCTTAGGAGGTACTTCCGCTATCTATAAACGAACCACCAATCCCCATACGACTATCGGGGACGGGTTGGCGCTTGCCTATAATGCAGGCTGCGAAATTGCCGATATGGAGTTTATACAGTTTCATCCATCCGCTATCTGTACAAATTCGGAAGAGGCTTTTCTGATTAGCGAAGCTGTCAGAGGCGAGGGAGCCTGGCTCATCAATCAGAATGGCGAACGCTTTATGCCGGCTATCCATGAATTGGCAGAATTGGCGCCACGCGATATTGTAGCACAATCCATCTACGGACAGATGCGCAAATACAATCAGGATTTTGTCTGGCTGTCACTGAAACACCTGGATCCGGAGGCTATAAAACGCCGTTTCCCGACTATCTACGAAAAATGCAAGGAATTGGGAATAGACATGTGCGACCGCATTCCTGTTGCCCCGGCAGCCCACTATATGGTAGGCGGTGTGAGGACCGACCTCAACGGACAAACCAATATCCGCAATCTGTATATCTGTGGAGAATTGGCATCATCAGGCATCATGGGAGCAAACCGACTGGCCTCCAATTCGCTGATTGAATGCCTGGTGTTCGGCAAAAGAGCCGTGGAAGCGTCTCGCCAATACCAACAAACGGAAAAGACTCCTCACTTTACAACCCGCTATCATTATAACGAGCAGTATGCCCCTAGATATATCCAATTGAAACAACAGATTTCCAAGTTGATGACGGTACATGCCGGTATCATCCGGAATGCTGCCCTACTACAGGAGGGACTGAAACAATTGGAAGAACTGGAAAAGGAAATTCCATCCGAAGAGAACGAATATTATTCTCTCATCAGCCATAACCTGATTACGGTAGCACGGCTGATTATCTGTTCTGCACTCTTCCGGCAGGAAAGCCGTGGCGGCCACTTCCGTGAAGATTTTCCACAGAGCAACGAGCAATATCTGTTCCACATTGTGCAACAGAAAGACAAAGAAATCAAGACAATACCCATTGATGTAAATATGTAAAAACCATATAATATGCAGTACGACAAATTGATTGACCAACTGATAGACCTTGCTATTGAAGAGGATATCGCAACAGGAGATGTAACGACCAATTCTATTATTCCCGCACATTCCCGCGCTGTTGCCGAAATGAAAATGAAGGCTGATGGTGTGATTTCCGGTCTGGAAATTGCCAAAAAAGTATACGAGCGTTTTGAAAAAGACATTGTATGGGAGCCCAAAGTGAAAGACGGTGATGCAGTGAAAAAAGGCGATATTATCTTGCGTATTGAAGCAAGCTACCGCTGTCTGTTGCTGGGAGAACGTTTGTCACTGAACATTCTGCAACGCATGTCCGGCATCGCAACCGAAACCGCCAAGTATGTAAAGGAGCTGGCCGGCACACACACCCAATTGCTGGACACCCGCAAGACCGCTCCGGGATTGCGGGTATTGGATAAAATGGCTGTAAAAGACGGCGGCGGAACGAACCACCGTATGGGACTTTATGATATGTCAATGATTAAAGACAACCATATCAAGGTGGCCGGCGGAATTACCAATGCAGTGAAAGCCGTACGCGCCAACATTCCTGCAGATATAAAAATTGAGGTGGAAACCACCAATCTTGACGAGGTGCGCGAAGCATTGGCAGCCAAAGCCGATATCATCATGCTCGATAATATGAACAATGCCGATATGGCCGAAGCCGTGAAAATCATTAACGGAGCCGCCAAGACAGAAGCATCCGGAAATATGAGCATTCCAAGATTGAAAGAAGTGGCCGCTACCGGCGTTGATTTTATCAGTGTAGGTGCCCTCACCCATTCTGTAACTGCACTTGATATCAGTATGAATATAAAATAGGAAGGATTAATAATTCTTATTATCTTTGAGCCCATAAATAAAAATGTTATGACGAATACGGAAATTATTGACAGAATACAGCAACTGAAAAAAGAGAAAAATGCCGTCATTCTGGCACATTATTATACGCGTCCGGAAGTGCAGGACATCGCAGACTATTTAGGCGATTCCCTTGGGCTGTCACAAGAAGCCGGCAAGACGGATGCCGACATCATTGTATTCTGCGGAGTACATTTTATGGCAGAAACCGCAGCTATCATCTCTCCCGACAAGAAAGTGCTTATCCCGGCCCAACATGCCGGCTGCTCATTGGCGGAAAGCATTACAGGATATGATTTGAAAAAATGGAAAGAAGCCAATCCGGACGGCATTGTGGTGAGCTATGTAAATACAACCGCTGATGTAAAAGCCTGGACCGACATCTGCTGCACTTCAGCCAATGCACTGAAAGTGGTACAGAGTATCCCGCACGACCAGAAAGTGTTGTTTGTACCGGACAGAAATCTGGGTAGCTGGATTATGAAAGAGACAGGACGCCATCTGGAATTATGGGAAGGCGACTGCTGTGTCCATGCACGCATCTCTGCCGAAATGATTTTGGAAAAAAGCCGAGAATATCCGGAAGCAGACATCCTTATTCATCCCGAGTCCGACTGCTCGCATGACGACCGTATCCTGAACCTGCCGCAAGCATATATGTATTCGACAGCCGGAATGATTAAGCATGCAAACCAATCACCGAAGAAGCAATTCATCATTGCAACGGAGATTGAAACATTGCACAAACTGAAAAAGGACAATCCGGACAAGGAATTTATCCCCATCCACCCACAAACCATTTGCGGCCAGATGAAAAAAGTAACCTTGAAAGGAGTACTTGAAGCATTGGAAAAAGAGCAATATGTCGTGAAAGTTTCGGACGAAATCCGTGAACGTGCTTTAAAACCGATTGAACGGATGCTCTCAATTTGCTAAACACTGTAAAACAATAGAACTATGAATATATCTCTGAATTGGCTGAATGATTATCTGAAAACAGATTTGAATGTTGAAGAAATCTGCGAAATACTGACAGCTATCGGGCTGGAAGTTGGCGGCTATGAAAAAATAGAATCTATCCGTGGCGGACTGAAAGGATTGGTGGTAGGCGAAGTTAAAACTTGCGAAAATCACCCGGATTCTGACCATCTGCATGTTACAACAGTCGATGTAGGTGACGGACGTCCCACCCCCATTGTCTGTGGAGCACACAATGTGGCTGCCGGACAGAAAGTTATTGTGGCAACTATCGGCACTGTACTTTATGATGGCGATAAAGAATTCACTATCAAGAAATCAAAATTACGTGGTTGTCCTTCAGAAGGAATGATCTGCGCCGAAGATGAAATCGGTGTAGGCACTTCGCACGATGGTATTATCGTACTGCCTGCAGATGTAAAAGTAGGGACTCCTGCTGCCGAATATTATAATATTACCAATGACTATTGCATTGAAGTAGATATCACTCCGAACCGTGTGGACGGAGCTTCGCACATCGGTGTAGCACGCGATTTGGCTGCATATCTGCAACAGACTCGCGACATACATTACACTCTGCCCTCTGTTGAGGCTTTCAAAACGGACAGCAATACTGCCGGAATCAGCATAGAGGTAGCACGTCCGGAAGCTTGCCCACGCTATGCAGGAGTATGCATTGAAGGAGTAAAAGTCCAGCCATCACCGGAATGGTTGCAGACTCGTCTGAAGGCTATCGGTCATAACCCCATCAATAATGTTGTGGATATTACAAACTATGTTCTGTTTGAATTAGGCCAGCCATTACATGCTTTCGATAAAGATAAAATCAAAGGTAACAAAGTTGTGATTCGCAGTTTCCCTACAGGAACCAAATTTACCACTCTTGATGGCGTTGAGCGCGAATTAAACGAAAACGACTTGATGGTGTGCAATACAGAGGAACCCATGTGTATTGCTGGTGTATTCGGTGGTTTGGACAGCGGTATCACAGAAGAAACAACTAATGTATTCCTTGAAAGTGCCTGTTTTGATCCGGTATTTGTCCGCAAGACAGCCCGCCGTCACGGATTAAGCACCGATGCATCCTTCCGTTTTGAAAGAGGAACAGATCCCAATATTGTAATTTATGCTCTGAAACGTGCAGCTTTATTGATTCAGGAAACCGGTGGTGGAAAAATTACATCAGACATTATAGATATCTATCCGAATCCGATTGCCGACTTTGAAGTGGAGTTACTCTATGCTCACGTTGACCGTCTGATTGGCAAAGCGATAGGACACGATACCATTAAAAACATCCTACGAGCATTGGAAATCAAAATCGTAGAGGAAAACGAAGACAAATTACTGTTGCACATTCCCCCCTACCGCGTAGATGTACGCAGAGAAGCTGATGTTATAGAAGATATTTTACGCATCTACGGCTTCAATAATATAGAAGTGCCAGCTAAAGTAAACTCTACATTGAGCTACTCTGAAAAACCGGATGATTTTCAGTTGAAAAACAAAATATCAGATTTATTGGTTGCCAATGGTTTCTATGAAATCATGAACAATTCATTGACAAAAGCTGCGTATTTTGAAAATCTTGAAACCTATAAATCGGAAAATACAGTCATGCTTTTCAATCCGCTCAGTTCGGATTTGAATGCAATGCGCCAGACATTGCTGTTTGGTGGTCTTGAAACAATCGCCCACAACGTAAACCGTAAAAGCACTAGCCTCCGCTTGTTTGAATTTGGTAAGGCATATAGCTTCACGAAAAAAGAGGGAGACAACCACTTAAAACAGTACAAGGAAGAGGATAAATTATCCATATTTGTAACAGGAGATAAAACTCAAACTTCTTGGAACAGCAAGGCGCAAAAAAGCGACTTCTTCACGATGAAATGCTATGTGGAAATGATACTGACCCGTCTGGGATTCAAACCCGACGCTCTTACAACAGAAGAAACAAGCGAGGACATTTATCGTGAAGGCATTGTATACAGCCAAAATGGCAAACACCTTGTCTCTATGGGTATGTTAAGCCATAAAGTATTGAAACGGACTGACATTGAACAAGACGTATACTATGCTGAATTCTCATGGGAAAATATTATAAAGACCTTGAAGAATCATGTCATCACTTTTGCACCTATGGCAAAATTCCCGGCTGTAAAACGCGACTTGGCCTTGTTGTTAGACAAGAAAGTCACATTCAAGGAGGTTCGTGACATTGCTTTGCGTACAGAGAAAAACTTATTAAAATCTGTAAGTCTCTTCGATGTATACGAAGGTGAAAAATTAGGTGCCGGCAAGAAATCATATGCTGTCAGCTTCTTGCTGCAAGATGAAGAAAAAACACTTACCGACAAACAAATCGATAAGATTATGAATAAATTAATGGGTGCTTACAAACACTTATTAAATGCAGAAATACGATAATTTACGTTTGTAAAGATTGTATATAAAGGCTCAAGTCAGGAAAATAAAAAATAATTCTGCCTTGAGCTTTTTTATCATAGTTTCTATCACAAAAACAATCCGTTTTCGTATATTTAGAAGTCAAAACAATCATTTCTCTGTTGTATGAATATAAACAAACTATATCATTTAGGCTTAGCTTTAGGAGGAGGCGGTGCTCGCGGATTTGTACATCTAGGAGTACTTCAAGCACTACAAGAACTTGGGATGCGCCCGGATATCATTTCCGGAACCAGTGCAGGAGCTATTGTTGGAGCCATGATTGCATCTGGACATTCTCCTCTGCAATGCCTCGATTTTTTCAAGCGAAAAAAGATACGCGACTTCATCCGTCCAGCGATGTCAAAGAAAGGCTTTTTTACCATGAATAACTTGGAAAATGAGCTACATGAATTTATTGGAGTAGAAACATTTGAAGAATTGAAAATCCCATTGATTGTAACGGCCAGTGATATAAACAATGCCCGCCCCGTGCATTTTAACCGAGGCAAATTGCTTCCGGCAGTTATTGCCTCCTGCTCTATACCAATTGTATTCGTACCCAAAGAAATTGAAGGAACTGAATATATTGATGGCGGAGCCTTCATGAACCTTCCTGTGCGTCCAATCCGCCCTCAATGCGAACAAGTCATCGCTGTTGAGATAAATTCATTCAATACAGCAGAAAAAATCAATAATATGGTAAGTATGGCTATCCGGACATTTCACATAGGCCTTGCAAGAAACACCGATATAGACCGCGTCATGGCAGATATCGTAATAGCCCCTAAGGATATGACTCAATACAATGTTTTCGATTTAAAAGAGAGCTGGGATATTTTTAAGACAGGATACGACCTTACCTATCAATTGATGAATAAACCAGTTTCTTCAACTTTCGATAAACATAAATAAAAGCCGGAACCAAGAAAATATTGGCTGCTACCCAAGCTGCAGGATCTCCGTAACAAACAGCCAGATACCCCCATACAGGAACAGCATCAATACTGACCAATGCACGGGCTATCATCTCTGAAACCCCAGAAAGCATTGCCAAATTAGTAAATCCAGCTCCTTGAATAGAATAACGCAAAATACAAAGCAAACCCAACATAGGAAAAAAGTATGCCGACACATGTAGAAAAAGCTCTGTAGCACTGATTATCTCTGTTTCGGAAGTATCAACAAACAACATTGCCAACTCTTTCGAGCCCAATATCAATATAACAAAAGTAGCAACGGCATACACTATCATCATCCAACCGCTGGCTTTTATTCCTTCCCAAATTCTACGCGGTTTTCCTGCTCCATAATTCTGCCCACAGTAAGTGGCCATCGCAATACCCAAACTTTCAAAAGGGCAAATAAAGAACATTTTGATACGCATTGCTGTTGTAAAAGCTGCCACACAAGCCGTTCCCAATGCGTTATTGGCACTCTGCAACATGATACTACCAATCGCTGTAATTGAAAACTGTAACCCCATAGGAACACCTATAGCTAGCAAATTATTTGCTAAACGCATCTCAAACTTTCTTTCTACCCGCTCACCTTTCAATATCTCAAAATGTCGGTACATATACATATAACATAATCCCGAGGATATAGCTTGAGAAAATACGGTAGCCACAGCAGCACCCATTACGCCCCAATCCAATACTAAGATACAAAATAAGTCGAGTAAAATATTCAAAACAGCAGAAAATAATAAAAACCAAAATGGGGTTTTACTGTCTCCCAATGCCCGAATAATACTGGCCAACAAATTATAAAGAAAAGTAAATGGTACTCCTATAAAGGTTACTAATAAATAGATGTAAGCATCCTCAAATATCACATCAGGAGTCCGCATAATCCGCAATATATCAGAACAGAATACACTTGTTATAACGGCAATAAAAGTAGAAATCGCAACAGATATCTGCAAACTAACAGATACATAACGCCGCATCATACTATAATCGCGCGCACCGAATTTTTGTGCCACCGGAATCCCAAAGCCACAACTACAACCATTACAAAAGCCTAAAATCAAAAATATTACAGAGCTACTAGCTCCAACTGCAGCCAAAGGATTAATACCTAAAAATTTTCCAACAATAGCTGCATCAATCAATGAATAGGCTTGTTGAAGCAAATTGCCCAAAAGTAAAGGCATCGTAAAATTAAAAATAAGCGGCAAAGCCGGTCCTGCCGTCATTTCTCTTGAAGTTGCCATATATTCTCTTATTAATCAAGAACAAAAATACGAAAAAGAGAATATTCATACGCTAAAAACAGCAACGTTCGCACAAATAATCTGTGCGAACGTTAGCAATCAAATACCTTAACGGACTTTCTCCCTGATACGTTCAACAAGAGTCGGATTGGCAGCAATGATAGATACACCTCTATCTGTACGAAAATGTACCACCTTTCCTCCTGCTTCTTCCACTATCAGTGCTCCGGCACACATATCCCACAAATTTAAATTCAATTCCCAATAACCATCCAGCCATCCAGCGGCTGTACAACATAAATCATATGCAGCAGTACCCATACGACGTATTCCACGTAAATGCGGAAGAATTGCCACTAAATTGGCAATATTGTTATCAGGATTAACCCCTTTGTCATAAGGGAAACCGGTTCCCAATACTGAGTGAGCCAAATCTTCCTTTACAGATACATGAATGGGGGTTCCATTCATATAAGCTCCCTCCCCTCTAATCGCAGTGTACATCTCTTCCTGACAAGGAGCATATACGACTCCTAATATTGTTGCTTCCTTATATTGTAAACCAATTGAAACTGTAAAAATAGGCAATCCCTGACTAAAATTATTTGTCCCATCCAGTGGATCTATCACCCAACGATAGTCGGCTACTCCGGCATGTTCTCCCGTTTCTTCCCCCAATACGGCATAATCCGGAAAAAATTCTCCGATTTTCGACAATAAAAATGCTTCGCTCTCTTTATCTGCACTGGTTACAACATCATATACATTTGACTTTGTATGTATATCCAAATTATTTCCTCGGAAATATGACAGATGAATTTTACCGACCTCCTTAGCCCATGTCTCTGCCATTTCCAATGTTTTCCTTAAATCCAAGTCCATATCCATAAGTATTTATTGAATGCCAACTTCTTGCCATACCCCATGATGAAATTCACAAATTGTAGTGAAACCTATATCTTTCAACTGTTTTAAAGCCTCCGGACGTCCTGCATTCACTAGTTCCGGCAAATGTACATCCGAATTGACAATCACTGGGATATGCCGTTTCAGAATATCTGCCCAATACCTCTGCATCGGGAAAAAACAATTCTTTTTCAACCATGCCTTTGTATTGATTTCCATAATGACGCCTTTTTCCGCAATCAAATCAAACAATTCATTCCGCATCTTCGAGTACCAAACGCTTTCTGTTGAACCCGATTGACAAAACTCTGCATTATAGGCTATTTTATCTGCATGTCCGATAAAATCAAAACCACCTTTCTCTACCATGCGCATCGAAGCCTCATAGTAACAGCCCACCATTCGCTGCAAATCACCAGCAAAATGCTGCTGCAATAATAATTGGAAATTATCAGGATTCGTATCAGTATCTATTACTTCTCCTTTTTCCGTATAAACCAAATGCACAGAACCAATTCGATAATCCAAAGGCAGATGCTGAAAATAATCATTAGCAGGATTACTCTTTTCATCTAAGTAATCAATTTCCATACCAGCATATAATTCAATTTGTCCGGCATACTTACCTTTTAATCGCTCGATTTCTCTCAAATAATCGGGAACTTGCTCCTTTTCCATTGTCCACCGCGTAGAAAAAGGTAGCGGAGCATGAGAAGACACTCCATAAGCAGTGAAACCGGCTGCAATAGCCGATTTCACAAAATCTTCCAATGGCGCTTTACCATCACAGAAATTACTATGACTATGATAATTCGTCAAATTCATATTCTTACATTCTTTCCGGCATTTCAATACCTAGAGTCCCCATTGCATTTTTAATAGCTTCGGCACACTCTTTAGCCAACAACAAACGGAAATTCTTCAAAGCAATATTTTCCTCCTTTAATATTGAAAAATCGTGATAGAACTGATTAAACTCTTTAGCCAAATCATAAGAATAATTTGCCAACAAAGCCGGACTATAAGTAATACCAGCCTCTTTCACCACATCCGGCAATTTTGAAAGCAATTTTATCAAATTCTGTTCTTTATCCGACAACTCAATATGTAAATCAGCAGCTTGAGGCACTACCCCCATTTCAGCAGCTTTACGCAATACAGACTGAATACGTGCATATGTATATTGGATAAATGGTCCAGTATTACCATTAAAGTCAATTGATTCCTTCGGATTGAACATCATAGTCTTCTTCGGATCAACTTTCAATATGAAATACTTCAAGGCTCCTAAAGCCACCTTCCTATAAACATCTTCAGCTTCTTCTTCTGAATAACCATCCAATTTACCCAATTCGCGCGAAGTCTCACGTGCTGTATCAATCATTGCTTCCATCAAATCATCAGCATCTACTACAGTCCCCTCTCGCGACTTCATTTTCCCTTCCGGAAGTTCAACCATTCCATAAGACAAATGCTTGATTTTATTAGCCCAGTCAAAACCTAGCTTTCCACAAATCAAAGACAACACTTGGAAATGATAGTTCTGCTCGTTACCAACGACATAAATCATTTCATCCATTGCAAACTCATTGAAACGCTCATAAGCAGTACCTATATCTTGAGTCATATAAACAGAGGTGCCATCATCACGCAACAACAATTTATGATCCAAGCCATCGCCTGTCAAGTCAGCCCATACACTACCAGTCTCCTTACGATAAAGCACTCCATCTGCCAATCCTTTCAACACTATATCACGTCCTTTTTTATAAGTCTGCGATTCAAAATACACCTTATCAAAACTTACACCCATTAACTTGTAAGTTTCATCGAATCCTTTCAACACCCAATCATTCATCGTCCGCCACAAAGCCACTGTTTCTTCATCTCCAGCTTCCCACTTACGCAACATTTCTTGAGCCTCCAACAATATCGGAGCCTGCTTTTTTGCCTCTTCTTCTTCCATGCCTTGCTCCATCAATTGCTTAATCTCAGCTTTATACTCTTTGTCAAAACGCACATAATAGTCTCCGACAAAATGATCTCCTTTCATCCCGGTGGATTCTGGAGTTGCACCATTGGCAAATTTCTTCCATGCTACCATACTCTTACAAATATGGATACCACGGTCATTTACCAAATTCACCATTTTCACTTCATGACCGTTTGCCTTCTGAATTTCAGACACGGACCATCCCAATAGATTGTTACGGATATGCCCCAAGTGAAGAGGTTTATTTGTATTAGGTGATGAATATTCAATCATATAGGTATGGCCGCTCTTTTCATGCACATATCCATATTTCGGATCTTTTGCCACTTCATTCAGCACGCCTAACCAATAAGCAGAAGAAATCTCAATATTTAAGAAACCCTTGACCACATTGTAATCTTTGATTTCTTCAATATGCTGCTTCAAATACTCTCCCAACTCTTTACCGGTATCCTCCGGAGATTTCTTAGAAAAACGGGTGAAAGGGAAAACCACAATAGTCAAATCTCCAGCAAATTCCTTGCGGGTTGCCTGCAATTGAACTTTATCAGCTTCCACTTCTGCTCCATAGCATTCTTTTACCGCTTCAATAACCTTAGAGGTCAACAGACTTTCTATGCTCATGCTGTTTTTATATTACTTGTTTACAACTATATATTCATTTAGACTGCAAAAATACAATTATTTAGCAAGACAAAAGCAGGAATAACCAAACTTTCTTTGCCAATTTGCGTTATACCCAGCAACAACTATAAAAAATTATATTATGAACAAAACAAAAAAACACATTGTTACCAACCGCTATTGGTGGCTGATGCTACTGATAGGTATACTCTCTATTATCTGTGGCATTTGGGTATTTCGCAACCCTGTTGAATCCTATTTCGCTATGGCAGC
>CAJJNP010000025.1 GCA_905193145.1 uncultured Odoribacter sp.
TACTTTATTCTTGGCCTGTTCACTGCCTTGTACATCGTCCATGTAGTCAAGTACAGAATTGCAGCCTAAGATTTTTTTGTATACTTCAGCGTAGGTATTATAGTTGCTAAATTGGTCCTTCATGTCTTTTGACCATGAGTAAGCCAAACGGATTTGTTTTACTTTCCCTTCTTCTGAGCTTTCTGCCTTCCAGTTAGGACGTATGCTTACATCATCGTCAAAAACACCTAAAACACTGAAAAATCTTCCGTCATTTAGGCCTGGCCCCATATAGGCTTCTCCTAATAATAATTCATCCAATGATTGAATCAGCTGAGGTACGAACTCGCTTTGTGACTTTGGTTCCAAAAAACTATTGCACGAGGTGATGAAAACCACTGAAAGCAAGAATGTGTATTTGATAATTTTATTCATAGTTTTTTATTTTAAAATCCAACAGTTATACCGAAAGAATATGTTTTAGGCTGTATGCTATCTCCTAATTCTGGGTCGAAACCATGGAATTTTTTGTCAGCTACAACAAAAACGTTGTTCATGATAGCATTGATTGAAAGGCTCTTTACTTTCATCTTTGCACAGATCTTGTCATTTGCAGTCCATGTTAAAGACATTTGTTGGCAACGTAAGAAATTTGCATTGGCTACCATAATGTCTGATTCGCCCCACATTTGATACATGTTGTAGGTCCTGCCATCTTGTAATCTCCAATAATTGGTGATGCGTCCAGTATATACTCCTGGAATATTGGAGTTTGCTTCATCTCCAGGTTTTTTCCATCGGTTGGTCAGGTCTTTGCTTAGATTAACATTAGATAATGGAATGTTTCCTAAATTTGGATAGGGGTTTGGAAGTCTTTTTTTAGCTCCTAGCAATAAAGAAAAATTAGCTCCGAAAGTTAAACCTTTCCATCTGAGGCGGGTCGTGAGTCCTCCTGTGAAATCCGGTTCCATTTTTCCTGAATATACAAGCATGTCTGTGTATTCACTGACTCCTTTTAGTAAGGGGGCTCCGTTTTCATCTTTTAGAATATTGCCTTGTGCATCTTCTTGAAATAGACGGTTGAATTCTGGACTACCATCCACGGAACTTAATCTCTTGAAATCATATGACCAAAAGCTAGAAAGGGCAAATCCTTCTTTTAGAACTTTGTCTGAGGAACCGGAAATATAGTCTTGCAGGCTTATTTCGCTAATTGATTGCGTCTTTGCTTTGTTCCAGTTTTTGGATGAGTTGAATCCAATTGTCCAGGCCCAGTCTTTGGTACGAATAGGTGTGATGTTTAAAGTGTATTCAATACCAGAGTTGACAATACGTCCTCCATTGACTTCGGTTCCTACTCGTCCATATTCGAGCGCTATGGCTTGGTTTACAATATTATTTGATTTTTTTGTATAGTATTCAATATTCATTGAAATCCATTGAATTACTTGAATGTCTAGACCAAAGTTCCAAGTTTTTGTACGTTCCCAACTCAGATGGGGGTTGGGGATACGTGAGATTTTAGACATGTAATCTCCATAGTATGGTTTAATGGCATCCATTCTTAAAATTAGTTCAGGACTAATAGAGTTTACTGCATTCCCTTGAATACCATAGGATGCTCGTAAGTTGAACTGGTTAATGATGTTTGAGATGTTTTGTAGCCAGGGTTCTTGTACTACATTCCATGATGCACCGAAAGAGTAAGTCGGGTCAAAACGCTTGTTTTGGTCCTGGCCGAAACGGTTTGAAGCGTCATTACGCATGCTTGCGTTTATCACATATCGATTTTTGAAGGAGTAGGCTAATGTGGCAAATATAGAAAATTGATTGGTTGTTAATGTATTGCGCAACCATCCATTGCCATTATATAGCTCTTCAAATAATCCTAAGCCTGGTGCAGGTCTGCTACCTATAGGAACTAGTTCATTTAGAGGGGTTGGTTTTACAACACTTTCTCCTCTTTCCTTTACATAGCCAAACATTTTTTGCGATTTGTTTGCTATTTTGGTTGAGGTAACCTCGGTTCCGATTAAAACGTTTAGGCGATGGTCTTCTTGGAATGTTTTTGAAAATGTGATTTTATTCTGAATATTCCACCCTTGTATATCAGAACTTCCATTATATAATTCTCCTCCAGATGGAAGTATGGCTGCTTTGTATCTTTCAGAACCATAAGCTTCTGATCCGAAATCATATCCACGATATGTGGAAGCTACGTAGTAAGTTTGTTCTCCCGCATAGGCTTCTGAGGTCCCAATATTATTATTGATTCCTCCAACAAATTCATATTTTAACCATGGAAGAATATCCCATGAAAAATTTAAATTTCCATTTATTTGAGAAGATTTGTTTAAAGAATAACTGTGGTCGATTTCGTTTAAAATATTATATCCTAAAATTACCGGGTTTTCATTGTAGGCATAATTAGTTCTGATACCTTGAAAATGTCTGCTTCCATCTTCGTTATAAGCCAATACCGAGCGGCTTGTTTCTGTCGCATATTCTAGTGGATTTACGTTTGCTGCATACCCCCAAGTTTTATTGATGCTACCTACTAAACTTAAGTCTACATGTACTTTGGGATGTAGTTGAATGCCTAAATTTACACGTCCACTTAGGTTTTTTGCGTCATTATTTATTTCAATTCCAGATTGATCACTATAGCCTAAAGATACATTATAAACGACTTTCTCGCTGCCTCCTGAAACGCTTAAATTATGGTTATGGCTAAATGAGTTGCGCGTTAGGATGTCAAACCAATTGGTATTTGTACGTTCCAATCTGTGTATTGCATTTTCTGCTTCTTGTGGGGTAATCTGTTTGTTATAAAACATACTCATGATTCCTTCGTATGTATTTAAAGAGGCTACAGGAGCTTCGTTATAGATTGCTCCAGCAGCAAAGGCTTCGCGGCTGAATTGAATTCGTTCTTGTGAGTTCATAAGGTTAAATAAGCCATAGTGAGGACGTGAGCGGAAAGAAAATGTTCCATTGTAATTTACTGTCATCCCCTCTTGTTTGCCACGTTTGGTAGTGATAACAATGACTCCATTAGCTGCTTTTGAACCATAAATTGCTGTTGCTGATGCATCTTTTAAGACTGTCACCGTTTCAATGTCTGCAGGATTAAGCCAAGAAATTTGGTTTCCAAGGATGTTTTTTAAATCATCAACCATTAAATCATTTTGATTTAATGGTATCGGGTCTGGTTGAATGACTCCATCAACTACCCATAATGGATCTTGGTTTCCTAGAATGGTAGATGTTCCTCGAATGCGGATTTTTGGTGAAATCCCGACCCGAGAGCTTGTGTTCATTACCATCATTCCGGCAACTCTACCTTGTAGCATTTGGTCTACAGATGTATAGACAGGCATCATGATGTCTGATGCTTTAACTGTGCTTACAGAACCGACAACATCGCTTTTTCGAAGTGTTTGGTAGCCTGTTACGACGACTTCATCCATTGTCTCTGTTGACTCTTTTAATACAACGTTGATATTCTCTTGGCCTGTGTATGGAACTTTGTAAGGAGCCATACCGATGAAGGAATATATGATGTTTAGGTTGTCTTTTGGGGGAACTGTAAAGATATAGTTTCCGTTGCTATCTGTTGTGGTTCCAACATATGTTCCTTCGATAAGGATTGTAACTCCTGCAAGAGGTTCTCCTTTTTCATCAGTTACTCGCCCTCTGATTTTGACGACCGAGGTTTGAGGTTGTGGCTTAATAAATATTATTTTATCTTCTATTAAGTAAGTTAGACTATGTTCTTTTAAAACAATATCTAAAATTTCTTGTACGGATACGCCTTCTCTTTGGATGGAGATGTTTTTAATAGAGGCAACATCTTGATTAGAATACATAAATCGGTATTCACTTTGTTTTTGAATGTTTTCAAAAACATTTACGAGAGTCCCATTTTTTATGTCGATACTTAATTGTGCTTTGTATTGGGCGATTGAAAGTCCCGGAAAAAGCAATAAAAACATAAATAAATGAACTGCACCTCTAATTTTCTTTTTAGGAGGTAGAAAAAAATCATTTTCTTTCATAGCTTTGTAAAACAGTTTTAATTAAACAATATCCACTTTTGTGGGTTATCGGTGCAGAGATTGCTGGATCCAATCTCTGCACTTTTAATATTCTTTGATAGTTACAGCGTTATCTTTTATTTCAAATTTTACTTTCTCTAATATTTCAAACTTTTTCAGTAATTCTTCTATGTTTTTATATCTGATCAATTCGCCTGTGAATGGAATTTGTTCTAATTTTGATGAAGTGTAGAATACATTTACATCGTACCAACGTGCTAAGGTTTTCATGATATCTCCTAATGGTTCGTTGATGAAAATATATTTTCCATTTCGCCATGCTGTGAATGTGTTGGTGTTGACTTTGTTGACGATTATTTCATTGTTATGAAGTTTTGCCTGTTCTCCCGGCTTTAATGTTACAGATGATGTTGCTGTATTAATATTGACACACCCTTCTTCTAGAGTTGTGAGTGCATAATCTTCATCTCTGTATGATCTGACACCAAAGGAGGTTCCTAATACTTGGATCTGTAGATTCTTTGATTCTACAAAAAAAGGTTTGTTTGGGTTATGAGATACTTCAAAATAGGCTTCTCCTGTTAAATATACACGTCTTTCTTTTCCTTCAAATTTAGAGGCATATTTTAATTCACTTTCAGAGTTTAACCATACTTTTGTTCCGTCTGATAGGCGGACAAAGAATTCTCCTCCTCTGGGGATTTTTAATTTATGAGTCTTAATGTCGGTTGTTTGTTTCGTTTTTTTATATTGTAATGTATTATGTTGGATAAAGATGTTGGTATCTATTTCATGTATGATTGTATTGGAATCCGTTTCGATATAAATAGTTTTGTCTTCACCAATGGTTAAAATGGCTTTGGAGCTACCAGGTATAATTGATGTGTATTCCGCAGGGGGAGTTTCTTGGTTTTGGAATGGAATAATACCCCATATTGCAAATATGAACGGAAGTAATACTGCTGCATAGGATAGGTAGCCAATAAATCTTTTACGTTTGTTTTCTTTGATTCTTTGTTTAAGTAAAAGGAATTTTGGGTTGTAGTCATGTTCTTCGTACTGTTGACGGAATTGTTCAAAACCATCTATTTGGCTGACCTTTTGAAAAAGTTCTTCATTTTCAAATTTTTCTTTTCGCCATGTTAATAGTTGCTCTTCTTCTTGTGGATTAATGCTTTTGGTTTTATAAGCAATGAGCAGTTTTGAAATTTTATGGAGTAGATATATTTTCACTTTCTTCGTTTTTTTAGTTAAGACACCGCCGAATGAAGAAGTGGGTATCCTATATTAAAAAAATTATAGAAAGATTCCAATGATGTTGAATAATAATTTGTAGCGTTCTCTTAGGATATGCTTTGCTTTTTTTCTTTGTGTCTTGACAGTTTCGATGGACAGGTGCATTGCTTTAGCTATCATTTCGGAAGTTTCCCCTTGTAGGACTCTTTCAAAGATGATTCTGCATTGTGGAGGTAGTTCATCTAAAAGCTGGTATAATTCCCTGTATACTTCATTTTCGATAGTGTCGTTGATAAATGTTGTTTCGTTATTGTAGATTTCGTCATAGTAATAGCTCTCTCGAAGTTTGCGCCTTTTTTCATTGCGGATATAGTTTAGACAACTATTTTTGACGGAGGTATACAAGTATGATTGTAGTGTAAGAATATCATGAAAGATTTGGCGCTCTTCATATAATTTATAGAATATTTCCTGTACAATGTCCTCTGCTGCCTCTTTTTCAATAGAAAACTTTTGAGCAAAGATGCATAGCGCAATGAAGAATTTTTTGTACAGTGTATAAAAAGCTTCTGTATTACCTTTTGATAAAGCGTTTATATCTAGTTCTGATTTGTTCATTAACCAAGTGTTTCAATGACGCTATAAAAATAGTAAAAATAATTCAAAGGGCATAAGGGGCGTATTGGATAGGGTGGGTTTTATGTTTTTTGAAAAAATGGCTATTTTTGTCATTGAGGAAAGGAAGGGTGAAGTTTGATTTATAATCTTGTAAAATATGGCATCTATTAATATAATAATGTATACTGATGGCGCTGCTAGTGGAAACCCTGGACCGGGAGGTTTTGGTGTTTTGTTGTTAGCCGGTGTGCATAGAAAGGAAATTTCCGGAGGATTTCGTAAAACAACAAACAACCGGATGGAGCTGTTGGCTGTCATTGTGGGTTTGGAAGCATTACGGTTTGAGGGTATGGAGGTTACTATTTTTTCTGATTCCAAGTATGTTGTAGATGCTGTTGAAAAAGGTTGGGTGTTCGGTTGGGAGAAAAAAAGGTTTAAGGATAAGAAGAATCCCGATTTGTGGATGCGCTTTTTAGCTATTTATCGAAAGCATCGTGTGAAGTTTGTTTGGGTGAAAGGCCATGCTGATAATCCTGGAAATGAGAGATGTGATCAGTTGGCTGTGGAGGCTTATAAACAACAAAATTTAGGCGTAGATTCGTATTATGAAGCGGAATCTGATAAAAACGATTGTTTTTTTAGTTAAAACGCAAAAATTATAGCAAATTTCAAATAAGTAAGCGTTTAAATGGTTACTTTTGCAACGTTTTCGAATTATAATTTAACTCTGCGATGAAAAAGATATTAATCGTTGGTGCTGGAGGTCAAATCGGTTCTGAACTGGTTCCTCATTTAAGGTCAATTTATGGTAATAACAATGTAGTGGCAGCTGATATCAGTGCCGATAAATGCCGTGCTTTGGCTGAAGCTGGACCATTTGAAGAGCTGAATGCTTTAGATGGAGAGGCTTATACAGCTGTTGTCAAAAAGTATGGCATTGATACTATTTTCAATTTGGTGGCTTTGTTGTCCGCAACAGGAGAGAAAAACCCCAAATTAGCGTGGGATATCAACATTGGCGCATTGACCAATGCTTTGTATATCGGAAAAGATAACAATTGTGCTGTGTTTACTCCAAGTTCAATTGGAGCATTTGGTAACGATACTCCGAAGGACAAAACTCCGCAGGATACTTTGCAGCGTTCTAATACGACTATGTATGGTGTTTGTAAAGTGACCGGTGAGCTGTTGAGTGATTATTATTTCAACCGTTTTGGAGTGGATACTCGTAGCGTTCGTTTCCCGGGTCTGATTTCTTATGTGACTTTACCTGGCGGAGGAACTACAGATTACGCTGTTGAGATTTATTATGATGCAATCCGTAAAGGTTCTTTTACTTGTAATGTTAAAGAGGGAACTTATATGGATATGATGTATATGCCGGATGCTTTGAATGCTGTTGTTCAGTTGATGGAGGCTGATCCTGCAAAATTGAAACACCGTAATAGCTTCAATATTGCTTCTATGAGTTTTGAACCGGAACAGATTGCTGCTGAAATTCGCAAACACCTTCCGGATTTCAAAATGGATTATCAGATTGATCCTGTAAAACAGGCTATTGCTGATAGCTGGCCTAATAGTATGGACGACTCTTGTGCTCGTGAAGAATGGGGTTGGGCTCCTAAATTCGATTTAAAGAGCATGACTGATGATATGTTGGTAAAAGTAAAAGAGAAATTTGACAAGGGATTGATTAAATAATAGTCTCTTTGAGAAAAATATAAAAGGCTAAAAACATTTGTTTTTAGCCTTTTATTTGTATTGTTATTTGCTGATTTCTACTTCAATGGCGGCCGGATAAAGACGTTCTGAATCAAAGAATGTTGCGCAACTATTGATGAGGTGACGCAATTCCGGTTTTACAATTCCTCTAAACATTTCTTTGCCATTGACTGTGAGGATTACTTCTCGATTAAGGTCAACTAATTGGTCGTTTAAGTAGATAATGACTTTGCCTTTGGTGGCTGGTTGATAGCTTTTTTCAAATTTTAGCTGTATGCCCCAATGTGGATCAGTTTCAATGCATTTGTAGGTGACAATGTCTGCTTTGAGATCGATTTTATTGTCATTGATATTCATCTCGTAGTAAGTGCGGCTTTCTTCATTGTCGTTAGAACGTTCTACGACTGCCAGATTATAAAAGCCTTTGCGATATAAACCATCCATTTCAAAGTTTTCCCAGTTGAATGATTTTGGATATGGATTACGTACATATTGCTTTAACCAAGGAGTTGTTGGCTTGTAGTCAATCGCGTGTTGGTAGCCGGGAATCAGTTCGATTTTGTTAGTGTAATTATTGGGGTAAAGTGATTGTAGACGTGCAAACTCGTCTTTTGTATATTGAGTGAGTTTGTTGCGATAGAATCCGGCATCATCGGCTCCTGTGCGAAGAGAGAATGCGATGTTGCGGCAGTTTTCTGCCGGTGCGTTTTTTAGAGGTTCGCCTCCGGCCATGGGACCTGCTGCTGCCAGATAGTCAGCATAAAATGAAGCCAGGCGTTGGCTGCCGTAACCACCTTCAGAAATACCAAAACAATAAATTCTGTTGGGGTTGAATTTGCCACTTACAAATGCTTGTCTGAGTAGACGTTCCCATGCAAATTGTTTTGATTTTTGCCACCAGCGATAGTATTCGCCCTCATTGGGGATTTGAGGAATAAAGTATGCTGACGGGGCATCATCAAAACCGTTGCAGATGAAAAGACCGGCTTTCCATTCTTGTGCTTTAGGGCCGGAACCATGTAGGTATAGGAAAAGTGGGTATCCTTCTTGTGGGATGGAGTCTCCTTTATAGCCCCAATAAAATGGCATGGTGGCATTGGGTTCCAGATTGGATGGTAGTTGCCAACTACCGGATTTTGCGTTGGCAAGTTTGTCTAGCTGGGGTAGTTTCTGCTCGGAAAAACTATTGTTGGCATTTACCCAAGCTTGCCATACAGAGGCTTGAAGTTTATTGATATCGGATAGAGCGATAGGAGTCTCTGTTGTGTAAGGGGTTGTTTGACCGTTAAGATAGCCGGTGAAATAGGGGGTTGCTTTTTCGACAGTTGCCTTATCTACTGTAAGCGTTTCTTTTTTTGCTTTTGTTGTACAACTAAATGTCAGTAATGCAAAGGATAGTAATCCTAATGAACATAATAAGTGTTTGTAAGTAATCATGTGCGTTTTTTTTGTGATTAATTAATTACAAATGTAATATAAATATCAATTAAAATTTTTATATTTAGGGGTCAAAATTTATCAATATGAATAAGAAGAAGAAAAAATGTGAGCCGACGATGAGTAAGGCTGAATTGTGGGAGCGGCTTACGGCATTTATGGCTAATCATCCGTCCCAAAGTTTTAATTATAAGGAAGTGGCCCAGCATATCCAGGCGCGTAAGATGGATATGAAACGTCAGATTTCGGAAGTGTTGCGGGAGATGGGACGCCAGGGTGTATTGGATGAAATTTCGACAGGTAGGTATAAGTTTAAAAGTGCAGGGGCATATATTGTCGGAGTTGTGGATTTGACAGCGAAAGGGGCTGCTTATATTTTGTCAGACGAATGTGATGAAGATGTTTTTGTGGCATTCCCGAATTTGAAGCATGCTTTGAACGGAGATAAGGTGAAGGTGTTGGTGTATGCGCGTAGCCGTAATCGTAGACCGGAAGGTGAGGTTGTTGAAATATTGGAGAGAAGCAGAGGTACTTTTGTTGGTATTGTGCAGTGTTCTGCAAGTTATGCTTTTTTGGTGCCGTCAGGTAAGCAATTGCCATATGATGTGTTCTTACCAATGGATAATCTGCATGGGGCAAAGGATGGCGATAAAGTGGTCGTAAAAATTAATAGTTGGCCGGATAATCAAAAAAATCCAGTAGGTGAGGTGGTTGAAGTATTGGGACGTCCGGGTGACAATGATACGGAGATGAATGCTATTATGGCAGAATATGAGTTGCCAGTGAAATTTCCTGCAAGTATAGAAAGATTAGCGGAAAAGATTTCTTTGACGATTCCTGAAGATGAAATACGGGATAGAAAGGATTTTCGTAGTGTAGTTACTTTTACTATAGACCCTGCGGATGCTAAGGATTTTGATGATGCACTTTCTGTGCGAGAGTTGGAAAATGGAGAATATGAAGTGGGCGTACATATCGCTGATGTCAGTTTTTATGTAAAGGAAAATGGAGCATTGGATAAGGAGGCATATGCTCGAGCAACGTCGGTATATTTGGTTGACCGCACAATACCCATGTTGCCTGAACGTTTATGTAATGGCGTTTGTTCATTGCGTCCTGATGAAGATAAATTATGTTTCTCTGCCGTTTTTCGAATGGATGCAGAGGCTAAGGTGTTGGGACAGTGGTTTGGGCGTACTGTGATACGTTCGAATAGACGCTTTACATATGAGGAGGCTCAGGCAATGATTGAAGGGGGAGAAGGAGATTACAGAAAAGAAGTGCTATTGTTAAATGACCTGGCTCAAAAGATGAGGGCGGAGCGTTTTAAAGCTGGAGCGATTGATTTTGACCGGGAGGAAGTGAAATTTTATTTGGATGAAAAAGGGCATCCTACCGGAGTGTATTTTAAGCGTTCGAAGGAAGCAAATAAGCTGATAGAGGAGTTTATGTTGTTGGCCAACAAGAAAGTTGCTGAATTTATAGGAAGACCACAGGCGGGCAAGAAGGCAAAGACTTTTGTTTATCGTATTCATGAACAGCCATTACCTGAAAAACTGGAGGATTTTAATCGTTTTGTAGCACGTTTTGGCTATGGTGTTAAGACAGGTAGTCGCAAGGCATTGACGACTTCGATGAACAACTTGATGGCTGACGTGCGTGAGAAGCCAGAGCAGAGTATGATTCAAACGCTGGCTGTCAGGACGATGGCAAAGGCTGAATATTCAACAGATAATATTGGGCATTATGGTTTGGCTTTTGATTATTATACTCATTTTACATCTCCGATTCGTCGATATCCGGATGTAATGGTGCATCGGTTGTTGCAACGTTATTTGGAGGGAGGACGTTCAGCTAATAAGGAGAAATACGAAGAGTTCTGTAAACATTCTTCAGAGATGGAGCAGGTGGCAGCAAATGCAGAAAGAGCCTCCATTAAATATAAGCAGGTTGAATTTATGGCAGATAAAGTGGGGCAAGTTTTTGATGGAACAATTTCAGGTGTGACACAGTGGGGCTTTTATGTGGAATTGGATGATAGTAAATGTGAAGGCTTGGTGTCAATGACAGAATTGGAGGATGATGCATATGAATTTGATGAGAAAAATTACTGTATCGTAGGGCGTTATCATCATAAATCGTACCAATTGGGTGACAAAGTAAAAGTTAGGGTCGCTAAAGCAAATTTGGTTGCACGTCAGTTAGATTATGAGTTGGCCGAAAAACAAGAGGATGATTGTGTAGGTGGTGGGAGAATAAAAGAGGCTGTAAAATTAAGGTATAACGTTAAAAGTGATAAAAGCGGTAAAAAAAAGAGGGTAGATAAGAAGGAGAAAAAAGGCCGTAGGAAGTAAGAATAGAATTAAAAATAGAACAATCTTAGCTAATTGACTTATGCTTTCTTTTACAATTTGTTTGTTGGCATTGATTGCCGGTTATTTCATTTATGGACGATTCGTTGAACGTCTTTTTGGGCCAGATGCGATGCGTAAGACTCCTGCCTTGACTAAGGCAGATGGTGTAGATTATATTCCAATGCCTACTTGGAAAATATTTATGATTCAATTTTTGAATATTGCTGGTTTGGGACCTATTTTTGGTGCTATTATGGGAGCAAAATTTGGTACAGCCTCTTATTTGTGGATTGTATTGGGGAGTATTTTTGCAGGAGCAGTGCATGATTATTTGTCAGGGATGTTGTCTCTTCGTCATGGAGGGGAAAGTCTTCCGGAAATTATTGGGCGTTATTTGGGGATAACGGCAAAGCAGATTATGCGGGTATTTACTGTGTTGTTGATGATATTGGTAGGTGCCGTGTTTGTGGCAGGACCGGCTGGTTTGTTGGCGAAGTTGACTCCAGAGTCATTGGACGCAACATTTTGGATTATTGTCGTTTTTGTATATTATATTTTGGCGACTTTATTACCTGTAGATAAGATTATTGGTAAAATCTATCCCTTGTTTGCAGTGGCTTTATTGTTTATGGCAGTGGGGATTTTGGTGATGTTGTATGTGAATAGTCCTGAACTTCCTGAGTTATGGGAAGGGGTACACAATACTCATCCTAATGCGTCGAATCTTCCTATTTTTCCGATAATGTTTGTTAGTATTGCTTGTGGGGCAATTTCTGGGTTTCATGCAACTCAATCTCCGATGATGGCACGTTGTCTTAAAAATGAGAGATATGGTCGTCCGGTATTTTATGGTTCCATGATTACCGAAGGAATTGTCGCTTTAATTTGGGCTGCTGCAGCAACTTATTTTTATCATGAAAATGGAATGAATGAAACCAATGCTTCGGTCATTGTTGATGCAATAACCAAAGATTGGTTGGGGACTATTGGTGGTGTATTGGCTATTTTAGGTGTTATTGCTGCACCCATTACCTCTGGAGATACCGCTTTCCGCTCGGCTCGGTTGATTGTGGCTGATTTTATGGGGATGGAGCAGCGTAGTATACGTCGCCGTTTGTATATTTGTATCCCGATGTTTTTGGCTGCAATTGGATTATTATTGTATAGTTTAAAAGATGCAGCTGGCTTTGATATGATTTGGCGTTATTTTGCTTGGGCTAATCAGACATTGTCCGTGTTTACGCTTTGGGCTATAACCGTTTACTTGGCTCGAAAAGGTGCATATTATTGGGTGACATTGATTCCTGCATTGTTTATGACATGTGTTTGTTCTACTTACTTATGTATATCGCCGGAAGGGTTACGTTTGACACCAGGTATTGCTTATTGTATCGGAAGTTTATGTGTTTGTATTGCTGCGATTTGGTTTATTGTGTGGAAAAAGAATATTAAAAATGATGTTATCTAAGAAAAAGCAGATTTTATTATCATCCCTGTTGGGTGTTGTTTTGTTAGTTGTAATTTTTATTCCGAAGAATCATGATACTGAGCCATTGGATGAGGTCGAAGTAACAGATTCCGTAGAAGTGCAGGAAATCGTGTATAAATATGGTATCCCAGTGGATGATTATAATGTTGATTATGGTTTAGTGAAGGCAAATCAGAGCCTTTCTACGATATTGGAAAAGCATGGACTTTCCATTCGTCAAGTTCATGATTTGAATTTAGCTGCAAAGGATGTTTTTGATGTTCGTAAAATTCGAAGTGGTCAGTCGTATGCTGTTTTTATGACTAAAGATAGTGTCCCGATGACTGAATTTTTTGTATATGAAGAAAATCCGAAGTCTTATGTGGTTTTTGATTTGCGAGGTAATTATAAAGTGACGCGTGGTGAAAATCCAGTGAAATGGATTCAAAAGGAGGTGATGGGAGAAGTGGAGTCTTCTTTATGGGTTGCTATGCAAAAAGAGGAAACAGATCCCCAGTTGGCGGTGGTATTATCAAATGTATTTGGGTGGACAATTGATTTTTTCGGTTTGCAGAAGCAGGATGAGTTCCGTGTGATTTATGAACAGGAGAATGTAGACGGCAAGGATTTGTTGAACTTTAATATTATTGCAGCTTCTTTTCGGCATGGTGATAGTACTTATTATGCAATACCTTTTGAGCAGGACGGTGAAGTGTTATATTATAATGATAAGGGGAATAGTTTGGAAGGTGCTTTTTTGAAGGCTCCATTGGATTTTTTCAGAATTTCTTCTCGTTTTACTAATAGCAGATACCATCCTGTATTGAAACGTTATCGTGCGCACCATGGTGTGGATTATGCAGCTCCTGTTGGAACTCCGGTTTATGCGATTGGTAGTGGCAGGGTAATTGCGAAAGGTTATCAGGCTAAAGGTGGTGGTAATTATGTAAAGATAAAGCATAATAGTGTTTATACGACAACTTATATGCACTTGTCTCGTTTTGCTAAAGGACTGAAAGTAGGTAATACAGTTGCACAAAAGGAAGTAATCGGTTATGTAGGCTCAACAGGGCTTTCTACAGGACCTCATTTGGATTTTCGAGTATACGAAAATGGTAGACCTATCAATCCTTTGACGATTAAATCCCAACCGAAAAAGCCGGTAAGTCAGGATAATATGCCGAAATTTATAGCAACAAGGGATTCTTTGATACAGATGCTTGTAGGTATGCATAAGCCTATCAAGCAGGAAATCTTGAAGGATTCTGTGTCTGTTATGCAAAAATGAGTTTAGGGAGGAGTAAGTTATAAAAAAAGCGTGTCAACAGACACGCTTTTTTTATGAGTTTCTGCTCTTCTTACAGAAGTTTGTTGATTTTGTCAACCAATGCAGCTTTAGGAACAGCTCCTACTTGTTTGTCAACAACTTTTCCTCCTTTGAAGAATAAGATTGTCGGAATATTGCGGATGCCGAATTTTGCAGCAGTACCCTGACTGCTATCTACGTCAACTTTTGCAACTGTAAGTTTACCTTCGAATTCTGCTGAAATTTCTTCAACAATAGGCAACATCATTTTGCATGGTCCACACCATTCTGCCCAAAAATCTACCATTGCAGGCTGTTCTGAATTCAGTACAACCTCGTCAAAATTAGAATCATTAACTGCTAAAGCCATAGTTTTTATCTTTTAAAAGTTTAATTGTTCATTTTACTCCGCTAAGTTACAACAATTTTATTGTATTCAATACATAGAATTGATAATAGAACGTTAAAATTGTCCTTCTATTTTCATTTTTACTGCATCATTATTTTCGAAATATTCGTATAACTCTCTGGATTTTCGTATTTTACAAGTGCGAGAAAACATCCTCACATGATTCCCTTGTGTATCATAAAGCATAAAATGTAAGGGCACTTCATTTTGATTGGGCTGTTCATCAGGGAGATTCTGGGAAGATTTCTTTCCTTCACTTGCTTTTTGTTGTGCTTCTTTGTAGGCTTGTGAGGTAACATCTGTTATGAATAGATTGTGTATTTCATTGATGGTTTCCAGTGTCAATTTTTCGATATCAACTTGTAGAATAATGGACTTGATGGCATTTTGTGTGATTGTTTCTAGCAAGTCTACATTTTGAATATTGAATGTCAGTTCTTTCTCGTTGCCCCACCTTGGTCCCACCTTGCCTTTAACATAAATGGCTGTTTCATCTATAAAATATTGATGATAGTTTGCATAGTCTTTACCAAAGAAAGGCAGTTCATATGTTCCGCTAAAATCTTCGATGGTGATGATTCCGAAATCTTTGCCGTTTTTAGTTTTGCCTTCGCGTCTGCCTGTGATGATTCCAGCAATTGTAACTTCTTTATTCTTAAAATTTTCCAGATTTGTGTTTAGTTCTTCAACTGGTTTGCAGAGTAATTGCATTTCCAGTTTGTATGGATCTAACGGGTGTGAAGTCAGGTAAATACCGATTAATTCTTTTTCCTTTTTGGATTTTTCATAGTCGTGCCAGGGTTCGCAATCTGGAATTGCTGGTTTGGCTATTTCAAAACCTTCGGTATCACCAAAGAGAGATGTTTGCAAATTCAAGGCATCTTGTTGTTTTTTTTGCCCGTAATTAACAAGAGTATCCAAGACATTGGTAGTAGCATCTATCGGTCGGAAAAATTGGGCACGATGGTAGCCGAAACTGTCCAGTCCTCCGGCCGTAATCAGGTTTTCAAGAGTCTTTTTATTGACTGTCCTATAGTCGATTCGCTCAAAGAAATCGTATACGTCTTTATATTGGTCGTTTTGTTCTCGTTCTTTGATAATGCTTTCTACTGCGGCTTCTCCCACGCCTTTGATAGCAGCCATCCCGAATCGGATCTGTCCACGACTGTTTACGGTGAAGTCATTGTATGATTCGTTAACATCCGGAGCAAGTACGTTCAGTCCCATGCGTTTGCATTCGTCCATGAAAATGGTCACCTTGCTGATGTCCGAGAGATTGTTGCTCAAGTTGGCTGCCATGAATTCTGCCGGGTAGTGGGCTTTCAGAAAACCGGTCTGGTAAGCGATATAGGCATAGCAGACAGAGTGCGACTTGTTGAAGGCGTATGATGCGAATGCCTCCCAGTCTCCCCATATCTTGTTGACAAGGTCTTCTATCGATTTCCCTTTTTCCTGCGCACCTTTGACAAATTCCGGATTATTTTTACATCCTTCCATGAACTTGTCTTTGAGCTGTGCCATCATTTCAAACTGTTTTTTACCCATTGCTTTGCGCAATGTGTCAGACATACCTCGAGTGAAGTTGCCGAGGGCACGCGATTGCAACATCACCTGTTCCTGATAGACCGTGATACCATATGTATCTTTCAAGTAAGGTTCCATCATGGGATGGTCATATTCAATAGGTTCCTCTCCGTGTTTACGTCGGATGAAGGAGGGAATGTATTCCATAGGACCAGGGCGATAGAGGGCATTCATGGCTACAAGGTCCTCAAACCGGTTAGGCTGCAGGGCGCGTAAGTGTTTTTTCATACCCGGCGACTCAAACTGGAACAGTCCGGTGGTATCTCCTCGGGAGAAAAGTTTGAAGGTCTCTTCATCGTCTAACGGAATCTTATTCTCATCTAATACTAAATGGCGAGATATTTTAATGTTTTCCAAACAAGTTTTGATGATAGATAATGTACGGAGTCCTAAAAAGTCCATTTTAATCAAACCGATAGGTTCTACAAAATGTCCGTCATATTGTGTCGTCATCAAACTCTCTCCTTCGGTAGGCATAATAGGTATATGGTCTGTCAGCGGGTCTCGGCTGATAAGGATTCCGCAGGCGTGTACTCCGGTCTGGCGAATCGAGCCTTCCAATGTCTCTGCAAATTGAATTGTCTTGGAAATAAGAGGATTGGCAGATTGTTTTTCTTTTTCAAGATCCGGATTCTCCTTGTATGCCTTTTTCAAAGTCATCTTAGGAGCTTCAGGAACCATTTTAGCCAGTCTGTTCGATTCTGAAAGTTCCAGTTTCAATACGCGTGCCACGTCCTTGATGGCCATTTTGGCGGCCATGCTGCCGAAGGTCACAATGTGCGACACCTTGTCTGCTCCATATTTCTGCGTCACCCATTCCAATACCTGTTGGCGTCCGGCATCATCGAAGTCAACATCGATATCAGGTAATGAAATACGGTCCGGATTCAGAAAACGTTCAAACAGCAAATCATATTTAATGGGGTCGATATTAGTGATACCCAGGCAATAAGCAACGGCACTTCCGGCTGCAGAGCCACGTCCCGGACCCACAATTACGCCCATATCTCGGGCGGCTTGTATAAAATCCTGCACAATCAGGAAATACCCGGGAAATCCCATGGTTTTCATGATATGCAATTCAAATATGATGCGCTCCATGATTTCCGGTGCCGGATTTTCGCCATATCTTTTCACGACACCTTTCATGGTGAGTTCTTTCAGGTAGTCAGCCTCCAGTTTGATGCGGTAGAGGCGGTCTATCCCTCCCAGTTTCTTTATTTTTTTCTGGGCATCCTCTTCGGACATCACCACATTGCCTTTCTCATCGCGGGTGAATTCATTAAACAAATCTTCCGGAGAATATTTTTTGCGGTATTCCTCTTCTGTTCCCAGTTCAGGTGGAATGGGAAAAACGGGCATCAGAGGGTCAGAATCCAATTGATATTCTTCCACTTTGTCCGTTACCTCCTGAGTATTGGCAATTGCTTCAGGCAAATCAGGGAAGAGGTCTATCATTTCCTGTGTTGTCTTGAACCATTCCTGACGGGTATAGCGCATTCGCTTCGGGTCATCAATGTCTTTTTTTGTACTTAGACAAATCAGCAGATCGTGTGCTTCAGCATCCTCTTCGTTTAGGAAGTGAACGTCGTTGGTTGCCAACAGCTTAATGCCTAATTTCTTGGCAATTTTAATTTTCTCCTGGATACATAGTTGCTGTTGGTCATATATTTCAGCGCGCTGCTTGGGATCGGCAGCAGGGTGGCGCATCACTTCCAGATAATAGTCTTCACCGAACAGATCCTGATACCATTTGGCTGCAGCCTCGGCCCCTTCAATATTGCCGGCCATGATTTTCTGGTCGATTTCACCGCCAAGGCAGGCTGATGAAACAATCAGGCCTTCGTGGTATTGTTGTAAAAGTTCTTTGTCGATACGCGGACGGTAGTAAAAACCTTCCACATGGGCAGCGGAAACCAGTTTGACCAGATTTTTGTATCCGGTCAGATTTTTGGCCAATAATATAAGGTGCTCTCCTGAGCGGTCGATTTGCTGGGTTTTGTTAAATCGTGATACACGAGCTACGTATGTTTCGCATCCGAGAATCGGTTTGATACCTTTTTTTCGACAGGTGTCATAAAAAAGTTTGATACCATACATGCTGCCGTGGTCAGTAAGCGATATGGCTGGCATCCCATCAGCTATAGCTTTATCTATCAGGCCGGGAATACTGGCGGCTCCGTCAAGTATCGAATATTGTGAGTGTACGTGGAAGTGTGTGAATTTCATGTATCGTTTGTGTGTATGTATATGATTATTCCGATAGAATATCCTCGATTGTTCCCTCAATCACTTGTGGGAAATATTTATATTCCAATTCATGTACTTTTTCGGCTAAAGAATCTGGAGTGTCTTCTGGTGTTATCGGACATTTTGCTTGAAATATGATAGAACCAGAGTCATAGTGTTCGTTGACAAAATGAATGGTGATACCACTCTCTTGCTCTTTGGCTGCAATGACAGCTTCGTGTACATGGTGCCCGTACATTCCTTTCCCGCCATAGGAAGGTAATAGAGCCGGATGTATATTCACAATCCGGTTGGGATAGGCTGCTATAATAAAATCAGGAATCAACCATAGAAAACCGGCTAATACAATGAAATCAGTTTGCTCTTCTTCTAGTTGGTGCAAAATCTTTTCCGGATTGCGGAATGCTTGCCTATCAAAAACGGTCGTGGGGATATCGTATTTTTTGGCACGTTCCAAAACAAAGGCATCGGGGACGTTACAATAGATTCTTTTTACGCAGAATTCCGGTTTTTGAGCGAAATGACAGATGATGTTTTCGGCGTTAGAACCTGATCCAGAGGCGAATATTGCTATATTTTTCATTTTGTAATTATTTAAATATCAAGGCTATAAAGGTAGTGAAAGTTTAATTGTTGGCAAAATATTTTTTCAGTAAAAAAATAAACTCTACATTTGTGCCTTGAATTTAGATTATTATACACTTCAAAGTGTGTAGAGTGAAATTAATAAGAATGTCTAATTAAAATTTAAAGCTATGTCTGACATTACTGAAAGAGTACAACGGATTATTGAAGAGAAATTAGGTGTAGATGCATCAGAAGTTAAACCAGAAGCAACCTTCACAAACGATTTAGGTGCAGATTCTTTGGATACCGTTGAGCTGATCATGGAATTGGAAAAAGAATTCAATATTACTATTCCGGACGATCAGGCAGAAAAAATCGTTACTGTAGGTGACGCTATCTCTTACGTAGAAGCTAACGTAAAGTAATTTAATACTGATTTGTATGAATCTGAAACGAGTAGTAATTACAGGTCTTGGAACAATAAATCCTTTAGGCCATAACGTACCTGAGTTTTGGGACAACTTAATTAAGGGCGTCAGTGGCGCCGGTCCTATTACTCGTTTCGATGCGTCAAAATTCCGCACACAGCTTGCTTGTGAAGTGAAAAACTACGAGCCGACAGCCTATTTTGATAAAAAGGAAGTTCGTAAAATGGACCTTTATACTCAATTCGGTATCATTGCCGCAAGAGAGGCATTAAAGGATTCTGGTTTGGATCTTGAGCAGGAAGATAAAAAGCGGATTGGAGTAATATGGGGAGCTGGAATCGGTGGTTTGCAGACATTCTTTGAAGAGTGTGATGCTTTTTCAAAGGGTGACGGAACGCCACGATTCAATCCTTTCTTTATTCCAAAGATGATCGCTAATATGGGTGGAGCCATGATTGCTATAGAAAATGGATTGAAAGGTCCTAACTATACAACGGTTTCTGCTTGTGCATCTTCTGCACATGCGATTTATGATGCATTGAATTTAATTCGTTTAGGAAAAGCTGATGTCATTGTTGCTGGAGGTTCTGAAGCTGCTGTTACCGTTGCTGGTGTTGGCGGTTTCAATGCTATGAAAGCAATTTCTACGCGCAATGATGATCCGCAGACTGCATCTCGTCCGTTTGATGCTGACCGTGATGGTTTTGTTATCGGCGAAGGTGGTGCAAGCTTGATTCTTGAAGAGTATGAACATGCAGTAAAACGTGGCGCACGTATTTATGCAGAGTTGGCTGGTGGTGCAGGAAACTGCGATGCATATCACATGACGGCTCCGAATCCGGATGGTGCTTACGATGTTATGTTATTGGCTCTTGAAGATGCAGGAATGAAACCTGAAGATATTGATTATATCAATGTCCATGGTACTTCTACCGGTTTAGGTGACGTTTCTGAACCCTCTGCAATTGTAAGAGTTTTTGGCGAACATGCTTATGATTTGAATATCAGTTCTACTAAATCAATGACTGGACACTTATTGGGTGCTGCCGGTGCGATTGAAGCCATTGCATGTACTTTGGCTGTACAGAACGATATTGTTCCTCCGACCATTAACTTCCATAATTTGGCTCCTGAAATTGACCCGAAATTGAACTTGACGGTTAATGAAGCTCAGAAGCGTGAGGTGAAAGTTGCTATGAGCAATACCTTCGGATTTGGTGGACACAACGCATGTATCGTTATAAAAAAGTAATCACATACAACTAAACCCTTGGACTGTGATTAAGCAAATAATTCAATCCATAAGACTTTACATTCATAGAAATGGCAAGTTTTATGGATTGTCTATTTCTCAACTGGGCTTTGTCCCAAACAATAAAGGGCTGTATCGTTTGGCTCTTTTGCATAAATCGGCATCTAAAATGACTGCAAATGGAGTCGTTCTTAATTATGAACGTCTTGAATTTTTAGGTGATGCAGTATTGGGGGCTATTGTTGCCGAATTGTTATATAAATTCTTTCCGAATCAGGATGAAGGTTTCCTGACACGTGTACGCTCTAAAGTTGTGAGTCGCGAATCATTAAATGAATTGGCTATAAATATCGGCCTGGATAAAGAGGTCGTTGCCAAATCAGATATCTCACACAACAAGCATATCTATGGGGATGTATTCGAAGCCTTTGTGGGTGCTATGTTTTTGGATCAGGGTTTTGTAAATACAAAGCGTTTTATAGAAAAATTTATTTTCCCGAATTTTTTTGATATAAAAAATCTGGTTGCTGTTGATACTAATTACAAGAGCAGGTTGATTGAATGGGGGCAGAAAAATAAAATGGATGTGCAATTCCAAACAGAAGAAGCTTATCGCAGACGTCAGAATCGTTTTTTATGTGTAGTGACTATTCAAGGTGAAGAAAAAGGTCGTGGCGAAGGTGGTTCTAAAAAAGAAGCAGAACAACATGCAGCAGAAGTTGTGGTGAATGCTTTGCCCAAACCGGCAGTCAGTGGTGTCGAAGAATAGGTTTGCTTGTAGATACAAAAAAGGCTACAAGCGATAAAATCGAAATCAATCTTTGCTTATAGCCTTGTTTATACAATTAAATACGTTAGATTAACGAACGCGCTCTACGTATGAACCGTCTGCTGTTGATACGCGGATTTTTTCTCCTGTCTCAACAAATAATGGTACCATTACTCTGGCTCCTGTTTCAACTTCAGCTGCTTTCAATGCAGTAGAAGAAGCGGTATCACCTTTCAGACCTGGTTCAGTGTAAGTAACTTCTAAAACTACACTAGGCATTAATTCAACATACAGCGGAGTTTCAGTATCTGCATGCACTACCATTTCCACTGCATCTCCCTCTTTTAAGAACTGCGGTGCGTTAATCAGTTCTTCAGGAATATTAATCTGTTCGTAAGTTTCAGTATGCATCATCACATAGTCGCTTCCCTCTTTGTACAGGAACTGATACGGACGTCTTTCGATGCGTGCTGTGTCGATTTTAATTCCTGATGTAAAAGTATTTTCCAGAATTCTTCCGGTTTTTACATTTCTCAGTTTGGTTCTCACGAAAGCCGGACCTTTACCGGGTTTTACGTGTTGGAACTGTACGATTGTATATAAATCGTCTTTGAATACAATACATAATCCGTTGCGGAAATCTGCTGTTGTTGCCATTTATTCTAATCTTTTAATGTGTATTTTATTTTAGGCTGCAAATGTAGTAAAAACAGATGAATTCGCCAAGTAGTCATACCATTAACATCCTATTTCCTTTGAAATGGAATGGATGATATATATGTTTTTATTTGATTTAAAGGTCTTATTCTGCTTTGTAAGTGTAGTTCCCAAAACCTAACAGCATGAAAAATATTGCAGGAAGGAGGATTAAGCCTATTGTAAAACCGACACCCTGACCGAATCTCTTCGCAATTTCATTGTATAAAAGAATGCTGAATACAATGTTGGCAATTGGAATGAAAAACATGATAACCCACCAGCCCGGTTTTTGGGCAACTTGTGTAAGAAGGTAAAGGTTGTAAATTGGAATAAGTCCGCCCCAACCTGGTTGTCCGGCTTTTTCAAGGGTTTTCCATACTCCGATAATAAATACGACGAAGAATGCTACAGCAAAAGTCATAGTAATACGTATTAAGATATTAATAAAATATTATGTGCAACAAATATAACTTAAAAACACAAATAAGAACACGTATCATAAGAATAAATAGAGGAAATTTTATCAGTAATTTCTTACTGAATAATAGTCCCAGGTGATATGTGTTTGTTTAACTTTACCTTGTCCCATCAATAGCATACTTTCTTGGGTTATTATTTCTTTGGGCCAACCATCGGCAAAATGTTTTATGTGGATATAGCTGTTTCGGGTCAGGTCTTCTTTTACTTGCTGCTCAAAACCTTTGTTCAAGGCTTCGTTAGCTTCTTTTTTCCATTTTTTACCTCCTATGGTGTTTACCATTTCTTGGGTCAAAGCTTTTATATCCTCTTTTGGAATATATTCATAGAGGTCGATGGTGATTCCATATTCTCCGGTTTCAGAGTCTGCGTAAATATCATAATATGTGTCTGATTCATATTCTTCTTCGGTGGCGTTTTGGTGTTCTTTTCTTGAGCCTAATGTGTATTGGTTGCCATGAATGGAGAACAGCAGTTCCAGTTCCTCGACATATCCGGCTACAAGTGCTTCTGCATCGATGTGTTGAGAAATGGCTTTAGTCACGTCGAAGTCGTGTTTTTTTATGGCTTTGATTTCCGGTAGTTTTTCCATTTCCTTGCATGCCATTTTGAATAAATTCTTGCTTTGTTTCTTGATTTCGTTAAGGTTATCGTATGCGAGAATGGTTCCGTATTCGTCAATGCGGAATTTTATAACCGTGCCGATGATTTTTTCTCCGAATGCTTTTACCAGTTGATTTTGTAGTTTGCCTTCAAGGGAGGTTGCACTTGTATCAGCTTGAAAATCCAGAAATGTATATTCCATATTATATCCTTGTGGTGTGGAGTCGGTTACTGTTAGCATAACTTGAGTAGATAATGCGGACAAACGGATGGTGTCTTTCTCTTTGATTTTCCAGGAACTTTCACCAATGCAATAGATAAATGTATCCCGTTTGCAGAAATAGGAGACAACTGTGATGTTTGAATCTGCTGCTACGGAGTCTTGCAGACGTTTGTCTGTTGGGTGCATGTCTGTTGCTTCAGCAGGTGATAGGAATAATAATAAACCGAGCAGGCTGAGTAAACCCAATAGTGGAATATTTATTTTCATAAGTCTAGATATTTTGTTGGATTTGGTAAAATTAGTTCCAATGCAATATTAATATAAAAAAAGCGACTTGTATATGTGTATGTGTTTTTTTTTGTTAAAAATATTGGTTTGTAGAATGTATATAATGGATTGACCGGGATTTGTATTTCTGAATTTGTTTATTTGGAGTGGTTTGCTTTATAGGCTTGCTGGAATGAAAGGGCGACTGTCGGTTTGTATGTTTTGGCAAAAAGTATGGATATCAGAATGCAAGCCAGTCCTGATAATGTGATAACTGTCGGAAGCCCGAAGCGGTCGACCATGGCACCTAGCACCATGCTGCCTAGGGGGCTGATGCCGGTGAATGTCATGGCCAGGTATCCCATAACGCGTCCCCGTTTGTTTTCGTCTGTTAGTTCCTGTACTAGGGTGTTGATAGAAGCAGCCGTGGCAATAAGGGCAAATCCGGCTGGTATGCATGCCATTACAGCAATGGGAATGTCGTGTGTCCCGGCAAGGGTAAGAAGGCTGCCGCCTAGTAGCAGGCCGGAAAGTGAAATAAATCGTTCCAATCCGATGCTGTTTTTTCGGATGGCAAGATAGATGGCTGCAATAAAAGAGCCGATGCCGGTGCAAGTCATTAATCCGCCGAGAAGTTCGCTTCCTCCTCCCAATATATCTTTGACATAAGCGGGAATGAACGTTACTAACGGTAGTCCGAAAAAACTGAAAGCACACATGGTAAGCAATAGAACTCGAATTGCCTCCTGTTGTCGGATATAGCTGAATCCTTCATACATTTCTGTAATGACATTTCCTCGTTTATTTTGTGGATGAAATTCCACTTGGTGTATCATGGACAGGGCAATAAGCACACCTATGTAACTTAGTCCGTTGATAAGGAAACACCAGCCTTCTCCGATGATACTGATGATGACGCCTCCGATGGCGGGACCTATCAAGCGAGAACCATTGATGACAGCAGAGTTTAAGGCAATGGCGTTACCCAGTTCGTCTTTATTTACCAGACTGGGATAAAATGCCTGGCGGGTCGGGTTGTCTAAGGCATTGACACATCCGATGAAAAGGCACAGTGCTAACAGGTGCCATACTTCAATATACCCGGAAAGAGACAGTAGGCCTAATGCTACAGCTTGTAGCATAGACAGACTTTGTGTGAAAAATAGAATTTTTCGGCGGTCTGTCCGGTCGGTCCATACGCTCATGAGGGGTGTTAGGATTAGTACTGGGATTTGTGACATGAAAGCTGTACTGGCTAGCAATAGTACAGAGCCGGTCAGTCGGTAGACCAGCCAGCTCATGGCAACCTGTTGCATCCAGGTGCCAATCAAGGAGATGCTCATCCCGCAGAAATATAGACGGAAGTTTCTGTTTCTTAAGGAGGTCGTTATTTGTGCGAATAATCCAAATTGTGGCATGATGCTGTCGGTAAAGTTTCAGCTGACAAAGATACGAATTTACTTCATTCCCGGTGGATTTGTACAATCATCTTTGTTTTTGTACTTTTGGCGGATACAAAATGAGTCTTGTTAAATTTAAAAACTTTCAATTTCATATCTGGATAAATATTATGAGAAAAAATTCCAAAAAAATTATTTTGTCTTTTTTGTTGACAGCAGTACTATGTGCGGGAGGTGCATCATCGACTTCGGCAACAGCGCAAAATCAAAATGTTTCAGAGAAAAATCCTTTGCAGTGGCGGTTGATCGGAAGAGTCTTTTTTGATGGCGGTGTATTTATGAATGATACCCTGGGTTGGGGCAATGCTTTTCAGGTGCATGATGTCCGTTTGGGAACAGTCGTGAAGATTTTTGATAATTGGGAGGCGAAGATAGAATTGGGATATGCTGATAAGAAAGTCAGTATGAAAGATATTTTTGTAAGTTATAAGCTCGACAAACATTTATTTCGCCTGGGATACGCTTATGAACCGTGGGGAAGTGCCCGTGTCGGTACGGCCAGCTTCCGTTTTATGCAGAATGCTACTGCGGATAATGCCTTGGGGCAGGGACGCGAACTGGGAATCAGCTATAGTTACAATCACAATTGGATGAATGTGATGGCGGGAGTGTTTAGCGGTGGTGATATTCAGACTTCCGGACAAATGGATCAGGGATATGCTATCGCTGCTAAATTTATCGGACGTCCTTTGATGAAGGAAGGAAGAGTATTACATTTGGGATTGGCGCCTCGTTTTGCAGAGGGTAAGGACGTGATGGATTTTGCTGGAGGTGTTCCGACCAATTTGGTGTCAAAAAGCGAAAATGGTTTTGTGGATGCATCGGTCGATCGGGTAATTAACTCCTGGAAGTTGGATGCAGAATGTATTTTCATTTATGATAAATGGTATTTTCAGGGACAGTATCTGTTTGCTCATTTAAATCGTGGTGGTGTCGATAATTTTAATGGAAAGGGTGGATATGCACAAGCAGGCTATTTGATATTGGGCGAGCGGCATAATTATAATGTATCGACAGGTATGATGGGTAATCCGGCTCCCAAAAGTCTGGAATTGTTGCTGCGTTACGATAATGTAAATCTGAATGATGCCGGAGTGCAGGGAGGTCGATTGTCGGATATTACTGTTGGTGTGAATTACTTTATTAATAAATACATTGCCGCTAAGTTGAATTATACCCGTATGATGGTGGGTGATTCTTCTCCTAAAGGTGGTGGTGATTTTGACTTGTTGCAGGCACGCTTGCAAGTGAGTTTTTGATAATATATATAATATATATAGCAATTAAATCCTCTCATGTTCGTTAGCGCATGGGAGGATTTGCTTTATCTACGGATTCCGTTCTTTATATAGTATATACCGTTTGATGTTGTAGAATTCTCCGAAAGCATTCTTACGGATGTCCCACCCATGTCTCACAGATGTCTCACGTTTCTCCGTTCCTTGTCCGAAGTTCCTCCGAAGCTTCTCCGAACGATAACGGCTGAGGTTCGGGTGAGGAACGGCGCAGGAAGGGGTGATTGTAGGAGGCTGGAGGGAAAATAGGGGGTGTTTTGTGGTATAAGGTTGGTCGGACAGCCGGTTTTATGGTAGAAAAGGCAGAGTTTTAGGGTGGATATATCTATAAAATCAGTAAAAACGGGCATACTCTGCAGCATTTTCAGTCCGTAATAGCATTCTTTAGAGCGCATGATAGGTGATTTTGGCCAAATTTCAGCAGTAAAATAGCAGTATGTCTGTTATCCGAGCATTTAATGTCTCAAAAACCGTCATTTATACATATCAGATTATCAGCACGTTGCGAAAAACTTTAAAATTTTCATGAAAAAAGTGGTCAAAAAATTTGGAAATAG
>CAJJNP010000026.1 GCA_905193145.1 uncultured Odoribacter sp.
TTAAAGCGCTCTCAGAGAAATAATTAGCTAAGTTCTCCACTTTGTCTCTATATCTTCCGTCAATAGGCGAAATTGCTGTTAATGGTTGCATATCGTATTTGATTTATAATTTAGTCTGGTTTTTACGCTTACAAAAATATAAAAATGCACTCAATTACCTTTGATTTATATTATTTTTGTGGTAAATATTAATGAAAATAGACAATTATGAGAGGATTCTTTTTGGGAATTCAAGCTTATGCACCGGCTTTGCATATGCTTTTCAGTAAAAAATTTGCGTGGTTTCTTTTATTTCCCGTTGTAGCATTGATACTGCTTTTTGTTCTTGGGAATATGGTGTCCGGATTTTTAGGAGATAGTTTGAATGTATGGTTTTCACAATTGGTGTCTTCCTGGATTGAAGGCATTTCTTGGTTGCAATGGTTGGATGATGTAGCCGGATGGTTGGTCTGGTTGCTGGCGAGATTGGCTTATTTCTTCTTCTTCGCCATGTTCAGTGGGTATGTGGTATTGATAATCATGTCACCTGTTTATTCCTGGCTTTCCGAGCGAGCAGAGATACAACTTACAGGGCGTACCTATCCTTTTAGTATGAAGCAATTGTTGCGTGATATTCTGCGAGGGGTATTGATTGCTTTGCGTAATATGGTGGTACAGACGGTAATTTCTATTCTGCTTTTCTTTGTTTCATTTATACCTTTTGTGGGGTTATTGACACCTTTCCTGATGTTGTTTGTATCATCTTATTTTTATGGATTTTCATTTTTGGATTATGCCATTGAACGCAAAAAGTTGAATGTACGCGACAGTGTGCGTTACGTAAATAAGAATATTGGCGAAACGGCAGGTGTTGGATTTATTTTTGCGGTAGCTTTAATGGTGCCCTTGCTCAATGTTTTTGTTTGTTGTTTCCTGTCGTTGCTTTCCGTCATTGCCGGTACCATAGTCGTGAACAATCGTGACAATCGTTTGTCTGCTGAAATTACTAAATATTAAGAATTGCAATAAAAATGAATTCAATTGTCAAATGTTTCTTTTGCCTTTTGTTGTTATTGTCTGTCAGTCGGATTGCAGAGGGAAAGGAATTGGTCTATACAGTGGATATCAAGGATGAAATAGGTCCCAAAGTTTGGCGTTTGGCACGTAAGTCATTTGATGAGGCTTATAAAGAGGGTGCCGATAAAATTATATTACATCTGAATACATATGGGGGAACGGTGATATATACTGATTCTCTGCGTAGTCTGATTTTGAATACTTCCATTCCGGTATGGGCATTCATAGATAATAATGCCGCATCAGCAGGAGCATTGATAGCTATTGCATGTGACCGAATCTATATGCGTGAAGGTGCAAATATTGGCGCTGCGACTGTTGTAAATGGTACTTCGGGCGGAGCGATGCCGGATAAATATCAGTCTTATATGCGTTCGATGATTAGGGCTACAGCCCAATCTCATGGTAAAGATACGGTGGCGGTTGATGGAAAAATGCAAGTTCGTTGGAAACGCGATCCGCATATTGCAGAAGCAATGGTAGATGAAAGAATATACATCGAAGGGGTAACGGATAGTGGGCAGATAGTGACTTTTACGCCCCACGAGGCAATGCAGCATGGTTTTTGTGATGGTATCGCAGAAAACATCGAGCAGGTATTGGAGCAGGAACATGTCAGTGAGTATACTTTGAAGTCATATCAGCCTACAACCATGGACCGTATTATTGGTTTCTTAATCAATCCGATGTTGCAGGGATTGTTGATAATGATTATTGTCGGAGGTATTTATTTTGAATTACAGACACCGGGTATAGGCTTCCCTTTATTGGCGGCTGTGACTGCCTGTTTATTTTATTTTGCACCTCTGTATTTGGAAGGTTTTGCCGGCAATTGGGAAATTGTGGTTTTTGTGTTGGGAGTGATACTTTTGTTATTGGAGATATTTGTCATTCCAGGATTTGGAGTAGCGGGCATTTCGGGTATTTTGTTAATTGTAGGGGCATTGGTATTTGCTGGAATAGATCACGTTCCTTTTGAATTTTTGGGTGACTTCGCCGGATTCATTTTGCGTTCGCTTTTCTTGGTGGTAAGTAGTTCACTGATTGCTTTAGGTATAAGTATGTGGGTTGGTGCTAAATTATTGGGAACAAGGAAATGGGCATTGGCTTTGCATGCAGAACAGCGACCGGAGGACGGATTTGTCAGTGTTGATATGACAGTGCGGTCTGTTGTTGGAAAAGTTGGAATGGCTTCAACTGATTTGCGGCCTGCCGGTAAAGTAATTGTGGATAATGAAATCTATGATGCTGTGACTCTTTGGGGAGATTACATTACAAAGGGAACAGCTATTGTCGTGAAAAAATATCAGAGCGGGCAGGTTTATGTAGAAAAAGTATAGGACGGTAAATAGCTATGATGGAAGAAGGGATTCACTGTAAAGCAAATCCCTTCTTTATTTATTTTTCTTTTAAAATAAACTCAATATGTCCGGAATTAATCAATTGGTCGTGTGTCAGACGGTAGCCCTTATATGATTGATCATTGAGTTTGATATTTTGGATATAAATAGACTCTTCTGTCGTTTTATTCGTTGTGATAATCAGTTCTTTTTGTTTGTAATAGCGTGGGTCGAGGCGGATTGTAATTTTATCAAATGCAGGAGTCGTCAGGGTGTATTCTGGAAGTCCCGGGCAATCGGGATAAAAACCTAACATGCTGAAAATAGCCCATGCTGACATGGTACCTGTATCGTCATTGCCGGGGATTCCATCCGGGGTCGGTTTGAAATGTTTTTCCAACAATTCTTTCACCAACTTTTGAGTACGCCATTCTTCGCCTTTGAAGTAGCTGAACAAGTATGGATAGGCAATATCAGGTTCGTTAGCCGGGTCGTACAGTCCTTGGTCAAACACGTATTGCAGTTTGTTTACAAAGTTTTTCTTACCGCCCATAAGTCGTGTAAGTCCGTTGATATCGTGTGGGACATAGAAGGTGTAATTCCAGGCATTGCCTTCATGGAAACCGGGGCTCGGTGCAAAATTTGCACCTTCCATGGGATCAAAAGGGGCATAGAATGTACCGTCCGGGAGTTTGGGCCGTATCATTTTGAATTCCGGGCAATAGTAGTGGCGATACCCCAAAGAGCGCTGGTAAAATAGTTTTGCATCTTCTTTTTTGCCAAGAGCATCGGCAAGACGGGATAGGGCAAAATCAGCGATATAATATTCCAGGGCATGTGATACGGAATTATCGTATTGTTCACGTAAAGGTACATATCCTAATTGGAGATAATCATCAGCATCCGGCCGCATCAGATTTTCCGTACCGGGCATGGTTGCTGATTTATACATGGCTTCGTAGGCTGTTTCAATATCAAAATCACGCAAGCCTTTTTGCCAAGTGTCCACAATGACGGGAATTGCGGGGTCGCCTTCCATAGTCAACGTCTCACGTCCGTACAATTCCCATTTGGGCAGCCAGCCGTGTTCACGATACATATCTATCATGGTGCGTACCATATCCAGCTGTCGGTCGGGGAAGAGAAGGGTCATCAGTTGGTGGACATTTCTGTAAGTATCCCACAAGGAGAATACAGTATACCGATTGCCTTGGATGGTGCGGATTTCGTTGCTTTCCATGGCTGGATATTCTCCGTTGACATCATTCAGGATATTGGGATGTATCAGGAAATGATAAAGAGCGGTATATAACACTTGCCGTTGCTCTTCACTACCGCCTTCTACCAGAATACGGCTCAAATCCTGTTGCCATTGTTGGCGTGCCATTGTATGTAATTCTTCAAATGAACGTGCAGCCTGCTCGCTTTCCAGATTTTGGCGGGCATTCTCTATGCTGACAAACGATACTCCCAAGCTGACTTCAATGGTTTCTCCGGCTGTAGTATGAAAGGTAAACCAGGTGCCGATGTCATCGCCGCTCATTTCTTTGGTGTAGGATTTATAGATTTTCCGTTTCCCGGAAGTGGAATCCCATTGTGCTTCAACGGTCATCGGACGCATTTTTTTCCAATATCCGTATTCTTTGGGACTCTTGTTCAATCGCATGACAAAATAGATGGGGAAAACAGCATCCGGATTATAGCAGAACGTTCCCATCAGTTTGCTTCCCTCTATTTCGCGGTCGTTGACAAAACGTACGGTAGCTCCGGTTTCATTGGTCAGCCCTTCTCCCAGATTGAGCAGAATATTGCTCTCTCCGGCAGGAAAGGTAAATCGGGCACGACCGGTACGTGGAGTTGCAGTAACGGCTGTTTGGATATTATATTTGGTCAGGGTATTGGCATAATATCCCGGACTGGCCTGCTCATTGGTATAGGGACTGCCGTATTCCAAATAATCAACATTTAATTTGCCGGTTGTGGGCATTAATAGTAGCGAGGCAAGTTCCGGACATCCCACACCACTCAGACTGACGTGAGCATATCCGGTGAAAAAGGTGTTTTTGTATTCATAGGGAGTAGACCACCAACGTTCGTCTTTGTCCCGATTACCATTGACCGAACCCATGACGTTAAAAGGAACGACAGACATCATGCCTTGTGGACAGCGGGCTCCCGGGTTTGTTGTGCCATAGTTGGTAGTACCGACAAGCGGCAATACATAGTCTACCGGATTGTAGGGCATTTGTTGTGCCTGTGCGGAATATGCAGTATAAATACCAACCAAGGCTGTTAGAATGTATTTGTTTAATATTTTCATTAAATTCATTGATTAAAAGGTGAAAAATTATTTTATGACAATTTCATCTGTAAATATCCATCCTCCGTATTGTTGACCGGACCGGGCTTGATAGCGTACATAACGGGCCTGCACGTTGCCATGCCAGCCATAAGTTTTAAAATCAATAGCCTGATTGCGGTTGATCTGATTGTGGAGGTGCATGATTTCTGTAAATTGTTCCCCATCGTTTGATATGGAGATGATAATCTCGCAAGGAAGAAAGACTTCCGGGCCGACCACTTGAATGAAATCGGCTTCAATGGATTGAAGGTTGGTCACACTGTCCAAATCAACTGTCACATCCATACGGGGACGGGAAATGAAGCCTTGCCACGAACCGTCAGAATAGGTCCAGTCGCCTCGATTGCCATCAGTCAATGCACCTTCTCCTTGTGCGGAATAGGTGTTGTTATAGGGGGCATTGTAAGTCACTTTTTTACCTCTGCCCAGATGTTCAATGGGTTGCAGAGATTCCGGCCGATGTCCGATTTCGTCTTTTAGTGGGAAGGGGTGATATCCGCGGGCTTGCAATTTTTCCACTTCCTGTAAAGCTTTTGCATGGAAGTCCCGGAATGATTTACGTTCCGGAAACGTCCATCCGACTTCTGCAAGAGCCATAATACGTGGATACGTCATGTATTCGTACTGTTCATCCCCGGGGATATACTCTGCCCAGAGATTAGCCTGCACTCCGTAAATCAGTTTACTCTCTTCCGGAGTAAGATGTTGTGGTACGGGATCGTATCCATAAACTTTCGACAAGGGAAGGTAGCCTCCCATGGCTTCAGGCTGTGTATGGGGAGCATCCTGATAAGCATCAAAATAACAATGAGAACCCGGAGTCATCACCGTTTGCTGACCGGCCCGCACTGCTTTGATGCCTCCTTCTTCTCCTCGCCAGGACATGACGGTGGCGTTGGGGGCCAGTCCGCCTTCAACTATTTCATCCCAACCCAATAATTTGCGCCCGTGTGCATTCAGGAATTTTTCGATTCTATGTATAAGATAGCTTTGCAGTTGACTGCTTTCTTGCAGGTTTTCTGATTTCATCCGTGCTTGGCAGTGGGGGCATGTCTCCCAAACTTTCCGGTTGGCTTCATCACCGCCGATATGTATATATTCGGAGGGGAAGAGTGCCATGACTTCGGTTAATACCTCTTCCAGAAAGGTGAATGTCTTTTCATTGCCGATACAGAATTCTCCGCTTTGGTAAGGCTTGCCGCTGCAGGCAAGTTCCGGATAGGCAGCAAGCACCTCCTCTGAGTGTCCGGGCATTTCGATTTCAGGAATGATGGTGATATGTCTCAGTGCGGCATATTTTACCAATTCCCGAATTTCTTCATGAGGATAGTAGCCTCCGTAAGCTTTGGCACTACCTTCCTCACAGTATTTTCGGCCATCCTTGGCAAACCACCAGTCTTTCCACTTTTCAACAGGTCGCCAGGCTGCAAATTCAGTGAGCCGAGGATATTTTTTTATCTCTATGCGCCATCCGGCAGCATCGGTCAAATGCAGATGCAGGCGGTTGATTTTATAGCGGGCCAGTGCGTCAATCTGCTTCTTGATAAAATCAACGGAGCGGAAATGACGGGACACATCCATCATAAAGCCCCGGTAAGGGAATCGCGGAGTGTCTTTGATGGCAATACACGGCACCTTCAGTCCTTTTTTGGAATGAGGCTGCACCGTTTGTAACAGACTCTGCAAACCATAAAAAAGGCCGCTGGGTGTCGACGCTGTAATAATGATTTGCTTGGTATTGACGTATAGCGTGTAATTTTCTTCCGACTCACGAAATCTGCTCGGCGATAGAGCAAATACAATGCTGTTGCTTCTATTTTTTTTGTATGTTTTCATACCCCGGTTGAAGGGGGCGGGCAGGGTAGACAGATATTCTTCAAAATCTCTCTTTTCAGCACCTTTCAGATTTGTATAGAGAGAGGTGTTTTCGTTAATATAAAAGCAATCTTTGCCAACAAACAACTCTTTCGGGGCAGGAATGATTGTTTGGCTGGCTGCAACGAGCGCCCAACAACAGAACGCTGTTGACAATATAAATCGAACATATAAATTTAGTCGTTTCATAATTCGGTTTATTTGTTTGTTCCCCAATCTGTCGGTTGTCCGGCCATAGTGATTTCCAATAATCCGCCTTGCATCAACTGTTCATGCGTAAAGTAAGGGCAGTCCAAGGCTTTGCCGTTTAGAGAGACTGCCTTGATATATTTATTGTCCTTTGTGTTGTTTCGGGTGACAATGCGGAATTCTTTGTCCTGTGGCAAATGGAGTGTCACCTCTTTAAACAGGGGACGACCGATGGAATAGATCGTCCGGCCGGGACAAGGTTGGTAAAATCCCATGGCATTCAGAATATACCAGGCAGACATTTGACCGCAGTCTTCGTTGCCGGATAGACCGTCCGGGGCATTGAAATACTGTGTGTGCAGCACTTCATCAATCAGCTGCTGAGTCTTCCAAGATTGTCCGATTGCATTGTACAAATGTAAAATATGGTGGCTGGGCTCGTTGCCGTGGGCATATTGTCCGATTAGTCCGGAAATATCTGCTGACACCAAATCTCCCTCCAGGGATGAATCTGCCACAAACAGAGAGTCCAGTTTTTCACAGAATGCTTGGGTGCCTCCCATTAATTCCATCAGACCCTCCACATCGTGGGGTGCAAACCAGGTCCATTGCCAGGCAGTGCCTTCGCAATAGTCATCTGCACGGTGGTTGCTGGCTCTTGGATTAAAAGGAGTGCGCCATTGTCCCTGGCTGTCTTTGCCGCGCATAAACCCGGTGGATGCGTCATAATAATTGCGATAAGCCTGACCGCGTTTTTGGTAAGTGTGTTGAATCGCCGTATCTCCCAATGCTTCTGCCAGTACGCTGATACACCAGTCATTATAGGCATATTCCAAACCTTTGGCAACAGATTCGTTCTCCACATCGCAAGGAATATATCCCCAGGTATTTTTATAATATTTGGAAACAGGCATCAACGCATGATGTTTCAAATAAGAGGTTGTGGCGATAGGGGCTGCCGTATCGTATTCTGCGCTTCGCAAACATGCCTCCAGTGCCAGTTTGGCATCAATCGGACTACCCTTCAAATAGGCGTCTACGATGACAGGGATGGCATGATAGCCAATCATTGTTCCGGTATAGTTGCCTGCCAGTTCCCACATAGGTAAAATGCCGCCTTCCCGATATTGCTGTAGCAAGGCATTGACAAAAGAGGTGTTCAATGCCGGATCGATGATTGTAAGCAGAGGGTGAAGAGCCCGGAAAGTATCCCATAATGAAAATATGGTATACATCGGTTTTCCCTCTTTTGCTGTATGGATACGCCGGTCCAGACCTCGGTAGCGTCCGTCCTTGTCTGTGAAGAGGGCAGGGGAAATGCCGGTGTGGTACATGGCTGTATAGAATATGTTTTTCTGCTCTTCATCATCGGTATCTATATCTATTTTTGACAGATAGTCATTCCACGAATGGCGGGCATCTGCTTTGACACGGTCAAAATTCCAGTCGGGTATCTCTGTCAGATTATTCCGTGCGCCTTCGATGTCGACAGCCGAAATACCGATTTTTACCAAAACCTGCTCGCCTTTCCGGGTTGTGAATTGCAACAAAGCCTTTTTGGCAGAGGTCGGGTAATAGCCGTAGGCATCTCGGGTGGAGTCTCCGACAACAACTCCTTGGAACGGTTTGGAAAATACGGCATAGAAATAGATATCCTGTCGCCATGCCCAACCGTTTGTGTTTTTGTGGCCGCAGATGGTCGAATCGTTTAATATTTCGATGGATAATTCCCGATTACGTTGTCCCTGGAGAGAATATCCCATATCGAGAATAAAACCGGCTTCCTTGCTCTCCGGAAATGTATAGCGGTGCAGTGCTGCTCGCTTGGTAGCCGTCAGTTCGGCCTGCACTCCGTATGTATCCAGAAACACGGAATAATATCCCGGAACGGCAGTTTCCTTATCATGCGAAAAGCGCGAGGCATAAGGCAATGTCTGCTGTTTCGGTTGGGCGTTTTCTGCCTGTATGCGTTGGGTGCCGGTGGTCGGCATCAGCAAAATATCACCATAATCGCCGCATCCCGTACCACTGAGATGGGTATGCGAAAAACCATTGATAGTGGAATCCGTATAATAATAACCGGAGCAGGCATCCCAATCATAGATACGGGTGTCCGGTCCCGGCTGTATCATACCGTTGGGCACTACTGCGCCGGGGAATGTATGCCCGTGTCCTCCGGTGCCGATAAAGGGATTCACATATTGGGCATAGTCTTTCACTGCTGGCGGCTGGCTGCAGCCGGTCCATAGAAGAGCTACGCAACAGAGTGTGTAAAAATAAGAATATCGTTTCATTGCTAGTTGTTTAATAAGTGTCGCAAATTTGTTTGATAGTGATTGCCGGTGTTTCGCCTTTCCTGATATCAGCTGAAGTAATGACAATTTTTCTGCTTTCACCCGGCAACAGGTCAAAGAAATTGTCGCTGAAATGAGCGCCCTGCATGGGCACTTGGATAAATACATCTTTTGCCAGTTGTTTGCTGTTTAATGTGATTTCGCAACGTCCGTCAAAAGTTCTTGTCTTATAATCTATTTTTGCTTTCGGGAGATTCAAATCCTTTGTGCGGGCAAAATAGTGGGTATTCTCGGTGAGGATGTTGCCTTTACGGTCCTTTAATTTGACTGTCAGTATCCGGTCGGTTCTATCTTCGGGTGTCACCCATTGGCCTAATGGCTGACTGAACACTTGTTTCACACTGTTTGCAGGGAGAGATACGGGCAGTTTCACACATTTCCCTTTCTTGCCCTGGAAGTCCGTCAACTGTAATTCCAGTGTCAGATTCTCCTGTGTCTCCAAGAGGTCGGAGAAAAGATATACGGCGAGGGTGTCGCTTATGGATGTGATATTGGCATATACCGGAGCAAAGGCCTGTCTGGCATGGTAGTGAAGGGCTTTCCAGTTGCCATAATAGTCGATGCTCGACCACGAAACAACGGGCCAGCTGTCGTTCAGCTGCCAATAGAGAGTACCCATGCAGTAGGGGCGGTTTCTGCGTTGTGCTTCTATGCAATGCCGGATTCCGCGTCCTTGAAGCACCAGTCCTACATATACAAAATCCTCAAATTTCTCCGGCACGATGTAATCTCTCTCCATATAGGTTTTTATCAGACTGTTGCCGATACTGCTTTTCTGGTGGCCGTTCATTACCTCTGATTCAAGCTGGTAATCTTCCGGTGCTGCAAAAGTGGCAATGGTCTTCATTTCCGGGAAAGCCTGGAATCCGAATTCGCTGATAAAGCGTCCGAGTTCTGTGTCTGTTGATTCGAAGGGCTTCTTGCCATACCAGATTCCCCAGTTGTGGCTGTCGCCTGTTCCCCAGGTATGCGGACGTCCCCAGTTGGCAAAATAGGGGGATGAATGAACGTAAAATCTTCCACTGTCGAATTTTTCCACTTGGGCGGGGAGCAATTCTTCAAACAGCTTGCGGTAATCATGTTGGAATTGTTGATATACCTCCGGAGCAAAGCGGGATTGCCAGCCCCAATATTTGATGCCTTCCAGAATTTCGTTGTTGCCGCACCACATGGCCAGACAGGCATGATTGCGCAGACGCTTGATGTTATATTCCGCTTCCTCTGCCACACGTTTTAGAAAGGCAGGGTCGGCAGGGTAGCTGGTACAGCCGAACATAAAATCCTGCCATATCAGAATCCCGTTCTCATCAGCCAAATCATAGAAACGGTCGTCTTCATAAACACCGCCTCCCCATACACGCACCATATTCATATTTGCCTCCTTGATATCGCTGAACAGTTTTTTGTATCGTTCTGTCGTTACAGCCGGCAGCAAGGCATCCGAAGGGATATAATTGGCGCCCTTGGCAAACATCGGTATCCCGTTCACCTCAAAATAGAACGATTCGCCGTGCTCGTCTTTTTCGTTTACCACCTTAATCGTACGCAATCCGATGCGTTGGGTGGTTTGGGCAATTGTTTTTGCATCGTTTATAATGCTGGCAGTCAGGTTATAAAGATGCGGTTTTCCCCATCCGTTGGGCATCCAGCGTTCCGGTTTTAGAATTTCAAGCGGAATCTCTATCAAATTCTTACCCGGCTGTAACTCAACGTCGCGGCTGACAGTCTGTGCCGGCTGGTCGCCGAGCGAGCAACGGATTTCCATTTTTACAGCTATCGGTTTGGTTGCAAGACTGTTAATCTCCAGTCTGTTGGCTATCGAGGCAGCCTCATCGGTTAGTGTGAGCTGTTCAATGTGATAGTCATCAATGGTTGCAATGTCAAACAGCCTAAGAGTAATGGGCCGCCAAACACCGCTGGTTACCATGCGGATCCCCCAGTCCCAGCCGTAACTGTAGGGAGCTTTCCGGCTGAAAATGCTCACCCGCTTGTCGGAATGGTCGTTATCGGCAGGATATTCGAATCCGTTGGTCTCCCATTGTGGCAGAGTCTGCTTGATGGGAGAGTGGAACAATATCTGCAGGCGGTTCTCACCCGGGCGCAGCACCTCCTTCACCGGCACTGTATAGCCGACAAACATATCATCGCTTTTCAGAATGAGCGAGCCGTTCAGATAAACATCGGCATACGTATCCAGGCCTTCAAAAACGAGCTGGGCGCCCTCCCTGGCAATCTGTTCGGGGGTCAGGGTGAAGCTGGTTTTATAAATCCAGTCTTTGTTTTCCACCCATTGAATCTTTTTTTCGTTCAATCCGTAAAAAGGGTCGGGCAGCAACTTGTGGCGGATTAAATCCTGGTGTACAGTTCCCGGTACAACGGCTTCCATCCAATTTCCGTTGCCGGCTTCAGAAAATGTCCATCCCTTGTTGATGGGAATGCACTCCACGGTCGATTGCTCTTGTCCGCATACTGCAAAGAAATGCGCAAGCAATAAAATAAGTATAGTATATTTCATCTTGTATAGGTGTTTGCAGACAAAAATAGTGCTTTTTCTTGTTTTGTAAAAATAAAAAAATTGGAAGGGAAATAGATATCCCTTCCAACGCCTTTATATAAATGTGGAAAATATGTTTTCCTAGAATTGCAATAACATGGCTCCGCATGAATAGCCGCCACCGAATACGGTGAGTCCTACCAGATCGCCTTCTTTAATCTTGTCTATATTCTCTGACAACGAAATTGCACAACTGGGGCTACCGGTATTGCCTCGTTGTTCGATATTCATCAGGAAGCGATCTTCCGGTATATCAGTCTGTTTTGAAATGGTTTTGATAATACGCTGGTTGGCTTGGTGAGAAGAAATCCAAGTCAAATCCTGCACTGTCTTTCCATAATTGCGGGTGACCTGCTCCAATGCATCCACCATATAATGGCAGGCGTTTACAAATACATCTCTGCCTTCCGGCATTCCGATACCTCCGTGTTGGGGACGCAGATACACAGCTTCGGCGGCCTTTCCGATGTGGCCCAATCCGTGGGTGTAGATATCCACGATACGCGGGTCGTGTCCACTGCAATTCTGGGCGGAAACAAACAAGGCAACAGCACCGTCACCCCACAAGTGGCCGCTTTGCGGGTCTGCCTCGTTGGCATAGCCCGTATTGTGCTCAGCGCCGATAACCAATGCTTTGGTAGCTTTTCCCATGGCGAAATATCCTTGTACAATCTCCATTGCATTGATAAACGAAGAGCAGGCAGAAGATACCGTAAGGCATTTTGCATTTTCAATATGATAGCGTCTTTGCACCATGTGCGAAGGCGTAGCGACAGTGTCGTAAGGTGAGTATGTAGCTGTAACAATTAAATCGACCTCTTCAATCGGGTAGGGTAAATCTTTTACTGCAATATCTACAGCCTTGATACCCATTGTATTGGTGTTTTCGTCTTCTCCGGCTTTGCTGCGGTTCTTGATACCTGTGCGGGAATAAATCCACTCGTCATCCAGCCCGTTTACTTCTTTAAAATAACTGTTTGGAATAACATTCTCGGGCAAATAGTGACTCAATTTGTTAATATACAACTCCATTGTCTATAGCATTATTTTTGTGTTTCTTTTTTCAATATGCCGTTAAACAACAGGTCGACGTATTCCCTCAGCGACTGATAGTTCCTTTTTCTGTTGCCGATAATGACAAACGGCTGTTCCAGACTCTTGAACATAATCAATAGCGTTTTGGCGAACGATGACGGATTATTTATATTAAATATCCCCATATCCTTGCCGTCTTGCAGAATGTGGGACAATAACTGTCTTTCCTTTACGTCAATCCTCTTCCTTAACTGCTCGATGCGTAGATTATAGAAGATAAAATCATACCGCAGATACTTATTATACCTCACCAGATTGTCCACCACATTGAAACGTGCCAGGATATACAGTTTTAATTTCCTGTCCGGCGGAAGCTGCGAGTCAGCCGCCTTCTGCAGTTTCTCGGTGATATTTTCAACCTGGTTTTCCACTACATATTGGAAAATCTCATCCTTGCTCTTGAAGTGCATATATAAGGTACGTCGGCTCATATTGGCTGCTTTTGCAATATCGCTCATCGTAGCCTTATAAACACTCATCTCTGCAAACAGTGCTTTCGCAACATGTATGATTTTACTCTTTGTTCTACTCAATTTTGTTCTCATAGACTGCCGTGCAATGGTTTAATTTGCACACTCGTCAAAAATTTGTGCAAATCTAATTATTTTTCCGGATATACAACTGCAAAGATACAATTTTTAAAATATGACATTTGTCATGTTTTATGATTAAACACCTTGGTATATTTGCGCGCAAATTGAAGATTTAATTTTTTTTATATCATGAATGTTACAAAACCTTCTTTCTACAAGGAAAAAATTTTTTCAGCACAGTGGTTTAAGACCTGGGGCACACTGCTTTTGGGTTCGATGGTGATAGCATTAGGCTACACATTTTTTATGACTCCTTACCAGATTGTTCCGGGAGGTATTTATGGTATTTCCACCATTTTGAATTGGAAATTGGGCTTCCCGATCGGTATGGCTGCTTTGTGTTTTAACTTGCCGTTAAGCTTGATCGGTTTTAAGATTTTAGGGCGTGATTTCGGATTCCGCACCTTTATATGCTTTTGGCTTGTAGCTTTGTTTGCCGACGGTTATCCCTGGTTGCTGGAGCATGTATTCGGTTATCCGTCAGAATTTGCACATGATCCGCTTCAACTTGTAAAGGGGGGTATTGCAAATCCCGATTCAGCTAAAGAAGGCGTATTGTTGGCTTGTATCTTTGGTGGAGTGGTGATTGGAATCGGAGCCGGATTGATTTTCAAGAGCCGTTCATCCAGCGCCGGAACCGACGTATTGGCAGCCGTATTGCACAAACTGACCCGCCGTCCGTTGGGAATGATGCAGATGACCGTTGACCTGATTATCGTTGTATTGGGATTCGTTGCATTCCCGGATTGGAAAACCCCGTTCTATTCCTTGATAACCATCTTCATTATGGGTAAAGTGATAGACATTGTAATCGGCGGTTACTCCAGCGACAAGACCTTCTTTATCATCTCGGAAAAAACAGAAGAGATCCGTCAATATATCCTTACTGAACTGCATCGTGGCGGTTCAATCGTGCCGGTAAACGGAATGTGGAACCGTCAGGAGAAAGAGATGATTATGACAGTAGTCAACCGCAAAGAGGTGACCACCCTTCAGCGTGCCATCCAGCACATCGATCCGAAAGCTTTCACCATGATTCTGAATGCACAGGAAATTATGGGTCAAGGTTTCAAACGCATGGACTGGGACGATCAGAAATAAAGTCTGAAAACATCGATACAGGTAGCCGGAAGAGATTCCGGCTATTTTTTTACACCTGCTTTTGAAGTCATCTTTCTCCTTCACTTTTGTCCCGCTTTCCTCCCTCTTAAACTTATGTCAAATCCATATCAAATATAACACAACTATATATCAAAGATAACAGACAGTTATCTTTAAATATAATTTAACTTGCATTTGCCTTATAAAAATGCTATATTTGGGTATGTCTAATCATTAACCAAATATTATGGCAACAGGGAAATCAGTATTATTGGAAGGTTTGCGTGGCAAAATAGGGAATCTGGTATTTTATCGGGTTGGAGAAGAATTGCGTATACGTTCTAAAAGCAATCATTATAGGGATGCCAAGACTCCGGGTCAGCAGGCGCAGCGTTCTCGAGTAAAAGGGGTTGCTGCCTTATACAATGGGCTCTCCTCACAATTGTCGGTCTATTGGAAAGAGCAGTGTACCGGTACAAACCTCACCGGTTACAACTTGTTTATGCGCAGCAATATCCGCCATGTCGGTTCGGATGGCAGTTTGCTCAATCCTCAGGATTTGGTGGTTGCGCAGGGCACACTTCCACAACCGGCATCGGTGAAAGCGAAAATCACTTCGCAAGGTGTACTACGGCTTGCTTGGGATGCAAAAACAGCCGATTATGAGAATACGACAGACCGGTTGTGTATTGCTGTCTACGCTCCGAACAAAGAAGAGGCTCCCCGCATCTGGATTGTCGAATCCACCTCTGTCGAGCGAAATGCCGGCGCCTTCGACTGGTCAATTCCTCGTGATATTACGGGTCCTTTCTATCTCTACGGCTTTTTCAAATCCAAATTGACCAACGATATTTCTACCAGCTTTTACTTGGGTGCGGTGGAATAGAGGAGGGAAATTCTTTCTGCAATACATTGACAGAGTTGAAGAAAGAGTGTACGCATTGTGGATTTTTGTAATATATTGGAAATTGTGAAATATGAGGGTGTATAATTATTTGAAAATTTCATCGTTCGTTGAAGAATTGATGGAAAAGAAAGAATCTGCAGAAATTGAATTCAAATCAGCTGCTGGTGGATTCCCAAAATCTTTTTGGGAGACTTACTCTTCTTTTGCCAATACCAATGGAGGCACCATTGTTCTTGGAATAAAAGAAAAGAAGGGCGATTTCTACATGGATAATTTAACTGACGATTTAATTGAAAAATATAAAAAGGAGTTTTGGAGTGGAGTCAATAATAAAGATATTGTCAATCTCAATTTATTGAGCAATGATGATGTTATTGATGGAGAACTTGACGGACATAAATTTATCTTGTTTTATATTCCACGTGCAGCAAGAGAACAACGTCCAATCTTTCATACACCTAACCCTTACAATGGTACATATAAGCGTAACCACGAAGGTGATTTCAAATGTACAGAACAAGAGGTTAAACGTATGTATGCAGATGCAAATATTTCTGTATCTGCGGATTCGCGCATATTAGATAATTATACTTTTGATGACATAGATAAAGCATCGCTTGATCAATACAGAAGATTGTTTGACTTGGCTAAGCCGGGGCATGCTTGGTTAGCTTTAGACGATTTGGCTCTACTCAAGAAATTGGGAGGTTACAAGGTTGACAGACAAACTGGTAAGGAGGGTTTTACATTAGCCGGATTGCTTATGTTTGGAAAAACAGACTCTATAACCTACGAGACGTGCGCTCCTAATTTCTTTCTTGATTATCGTGAATTGGGAGAAGATACTACCACGACTAGGTGGTTAGATCGTATTTGTCCGGATGGTACATGGGAGGCTAATATTTTTCAATTCTATAGACGTGTACTTCCTAAATTGCAGGAGATGCTACCTGTACCATTTCAGTTGGAAGGCGATACAAGAAAGGATGAAACACCTGCGCACATTGCTGTAAGAGAAGCATTGATAAACACATTGGTTCATGCGGATTATTCTATAAATGCATCTACTGTAATTACGAGAAGTAAAAGTGAATTGATGTTTTCGAATCCCGGTTGTATGTTGGTATCGAAGAAACAATTCTACGAAGGAGGAGATAGTGTGTGCCGGAATTTATCGTTGCAAAAAATGTTCATGATGCTAGGAAAAGCTGAAAAAGCTGGAAGCGGTGCTGATATAATTATATCCGGTTGGAAAAAATCGAATTGGAATTCACCTAATATAGAAGAGAAATACAGACCGGATAATGTAGTCTTAAAAATGCCCTTAATCTCGATATTAGATGATAAGGTAAAGGAAGAGCTATTAGAAAATTTCGGAGAAAAAGTTCTCTATCTGGAACATGATAGGCTTCTTACTTTGTCATTGGCCTTAACAGAGGGGCTTGTTTCAAACGAGCGTTTAAGATATACGCTTAATCTTCACAAATATGATATTGCAAGAATGTTGAAGGAATTGTGTCAGGATGGATATCTAGTGGCTGAAGGTATAGGCAGAGGTACAACTTATCATTTAAACATGAAACAAAATCTTAATAGTTCGCATAGTAACCTTAACAGTAACCTTAACAGTAACCTTAACAGTAACCTTAACAGTAACCTTAACAGTTCTTCAGCTGAGGTTCTTCAAACTAATGTAGAAAAAGAGAAAAGGAGATATAGTAAACAGGAACTGTTTGATATCATTTGTGACTGTTCAACAGATTGGAAATCTGTACTCGAGCTATCAAAAGAAATAGGGCGCAGTGTACAATATCTTAAGGGTGAAATTATTCCCCAAATGATAGAAAGAGGACTGTTGGAAAGAGAACAGAATATGCCTAATCATCCAGCTCAAAGATACAGAAGAATAAAACAATGAAGTATGAAGGAAAAAGTATAAAAATACTCTGGGTATGTATGTAGTAAATCTTTTAATTCAGTGTCAAATCAACAATTTGACGAATATTGTATGATTGGAGGAAGAGGCTACTTGTCGGAATTTCCGACACCTTGACCAAGGAGGTGGACGCATGGTGTATTGTGAAATAATTTATTGATGAAGGTATTATTAAATTGATGCATTTATGAACAAGCAAGCATATTTTCAAGCCAATAAGGATTGGTTGGAAGCGAAAGCAAAGGAAGAAGGAGTTAAATCTCTGCCTAAGGGAATTTATTACAAGGTGATAGCTGCCGGTAAAAATGATGGGAAACATCCTTCTCCGCGTAGTGTTGTGACAGCTCATTATACCGGCTGGACAATTAACGGAAAGAAGTTTGACAGTAGCCGGGGTGGAGCTCCGATAGCGTTACGTTTGAATGAATTGATTGAAGGATGGATTATTGCCATGCAGCATATGTGTGTCGGCGACAAATGGGAGATTTATATTCCTTCAGAATTGGGATATGGCAAATTTTCACAGCCCGGTATTCCCGGCGGTTCAACGTTGGTTTTTGAAATTGAACTGCTGGGAATTGCTTGATGTCACTATGTCTATTCTATAGAGCATAACCGGGATATTTTAAAATCAACACGGATTGTTTAAAAAGAATCGCTATCTTTGCTATATGTTTAGCAACAAAAGAATCATATTATGAAATATCCGATAGGCATTCAGACTTTTGAGCAAATTATAGAGCAAGGTTTTGTCTATGTAGACAAGACGGATATGGTGTATTCTTTGGCAACGGAAGGTAAGGTCTATTTTTTGAGCCGTCCTCGTCGCTTCGGTAAGAGCCTGTTGCTTTCTACGCTCAGGGCATATTTTGAAGGTCGTAAGGAGTTGTTTAAGGGCTTAAAGATTGATGCCTTGGAAAAAGAGTGGCATCCGCATACGATATTTCATTTCGATTTCAATGGAGAGAATTTTAGTCTGCCAGGGGCTCTGGATGATTGCCTTAATGTATATCTTACTCGCTGGGAAAGAGCGTATCAAATAGAATCTATAGAAAATGAAAGTTTGGGTTCCCGTTTTGAAACCATTCTTAAAGTAGCTACTGAAAAGAATGGTCGAGGAGCAGTGGTGTTGGTTGACGAATACGACAAACCCTTATTGGATGTTTTGGAACAGAATCCGGAGTTGATGGCCCGAAATCGGGAAACCCTGAAAGCCTTTTATTCAGTATTCAAACGGGCAGATGCCTATTTGCGCTTTGTGTTTCTTACTGGCGTTACCAAGTTTTCGCAGGTCAGCGTGTTCAGTGGGTTTAATCAACCGTTGGATATCAGTATGGTTGATAAGTATGAGGCATTGTGTGGTATAACCGAGGAAGAATTGCATACGCAGTTTGTTGAACCTATTCGCGAGATGGCTTTATCGGATGATTGTACAGAGGAAGAGATGAAGCTGCAATTAAAAAAGCATTACGATGGTTACCATTTCAGCGAAAAAATGACGGATATCTACAATCCGTTTAGTATTCTCAATGCTTTTTATAATAAAAGAATCCGCGATTTTTGGTTTGCTACCGGCACGGCATCGTATCTTATCCGATTGATGAATCATTTTCATGAAGGTATTGACCAACTGACAGGTAAATATTATTCACTGGACGCATTTGTCAATTATAAAGCTGATGTGGAATATCCGTTGCCGATGATTTATCAAAGTGGTTATCTCACCATTAAGGATTATGACAGACGTCGTAAGACTTTTCTGTTGGATTTTCCTAATAATGAGGTCAAAAATGGCTTCTTGACCATGGTTGCTGCAAGTTATCTGAATACCAATGAAGATGTAAGCAACCTTGCACAAGATTTGGCCTTTGCGTTGGAGGATGGTGAATTGGATATGTTTTGCAAACAACTGACCTCTTTTTTGGCCAGCATTCCTTATTCCATGCGCCGGAAAGAGGAGGAACCGGAACGCGAACGTTATTTTCAGTACACGTTTTACCTCTTGCTACGCTTGATGAGTGTCTATACCGTTTTCATCGAAAAAGAACAGAGTGAAGGTAGGGTGGATTGTATTGTGGAAACTTTGGATTATGTGTATATTTTTGAATTCAAGCTGGACGGAACTGCACAAAAGGCTTTGCAGCAAATAGAAGCCAAAGGATATGCTCGTCAGTATGAATCAGACAAGCGAAATATCTATAAGGTAGGGGTCAACTTCTCTTCTAAAACAGGCACAATCGATGATTGGGTCGGTATCGTTTTATAATAGATTTGGACTTTGGTTCAGAATATGAAATTGAACTGCTGGGAATTGCTTGATTCCGGCAGACGAGGGGAGTAGATGATGTCTTCCAGGGCTTCGGTTCCGTCTGGGGTGACGAAAACAGCTGTAAACATCCATTTTACTAAACGCACTTCCGGAGAAGTGAAGGTGTCGATTGGTAGTTTTAGCAATAGTCTGTTCCAGCCTTTTTGCAAGGTGGTGGTAATGGGCGGTCGTGAGGAGCTGTTTTCGTTGGTTAAGGGTATTTCGTTACTTCGAACCGAATGGTTGCCTTGCCATAAGGGGGGAAGTATTTCCTGACCATTGAGCCATGCACGGCTGCTTTTGTAATCCCAAGTGCCCGGTAGAGGGGGAAGATCGCTTTCTGAGCGGCTGTAGTTTTGAAATTCCAGAATTAAGCTTGCTGTTTGTTCCGGAACAAATCGGGGATTACTAAATTGGACTTCATCCGTACCAATGTGAATATAGATGTGTAGAATTTTTCTGGCATGCAGGTCATGTTTTGTTTCATTGTTTTTAAGTTAAGTATCTGTTCTCTGTAACTTGGGCTTGGGTCGGGTAGACCAGGATAAAGCTGTTGTTTTGGAAGTATTTGTTGAGGTAGCCGGGAATACGGTTCATGCCGGAATGGAAGGACACTCCCTGATTGCGGCTGAGGATAATCCAGAGGATATCATTTTTCTGTACATCCCGGAAGACGATGAGAAAGTCGTCCCAGTCTGTGAATAGGGTGTATTCTGCTTCCAGACTATGTTTATTTAATAGAGATTTTAATCGGGAAAATGTCTCTTCGGTACCATAGAAAACAACTTTGGAGCCGGTGTTTTGTACAACATGCCCTATTTTTTCTACCCATTGCGTGAAGCCCGCTTCTTTCTCCGCATGGGGCGGGATGATTATGAGATGGCGTTTCATGGTAGAGAGTGGTTGTGTCGGCTTGTAAATAAAGGTGGTCACATCTCCATGGCCGATAATCCCTTCTGTGATGCGACCGAAAAAAGAGGTGGAGATACCTTTTTCTTTATGTAATCCGAGAATCAGGTCGGTGATGTTGTGCTCAAGAATCACACTGAGTATAGCGTTGGATACGTTGATGTCATAGCGCAACAGTGTTTGCAGGTGGGTGTCTGTGGCTGCAGCTGAAAGGGCAGCGTTTTCAAGAAGACGTTGTGATTTCTTGATCTGGTTGTCGTCAGTGGCGGATTGGTTGTCGAGCACCTTTAAAGCATACAGATGCTGGGTGTTTTTCTTGGCTTTGACAGCAAGGCTTAGATTGATGAGTTCTTCTGCTGTTTCTTCGTTGCTGACAGGTATGAGGATTCGCTCTTTGCTGTTTTGTGTTGTGTCGTCTTTTTTATCGGCAGATTGGGATGCCAGGTTGTGTGCTCCTTTTTGGGCGGCAAAGGAGGCGATGGTGCAGGTGACAAGAATCATCAGAATGGTGCCGTTCAATACACTTTCGTTTAGAAGACGGATGGGTTCGCCTTCCGGTGTCTGGCCTAGTATGACGTTGTAGCCTACCATTACGGCAGCCAGTGTAGCGGCAGCCTGGGCGTTGCTGAGGCCGAAAATGACGCGACGCTGGTCTACGGATAGGTGGAAGGTTTTCTGTGTCAGCCATGCTGCGGCATATTTTGCAACGGTGGCAATGACAATCATGACGGTACCGACGAAAATGGTGTCGAAACTGCTGAAAAAGGCGCGGTAGTCAATGAGCATACCGACACCTATCAGAAAGAAGGGAATGAATATGGAGTTGCCGATGAATTCAACCCGGTGCATCAGCGGGGAGGAGCGTGGAATCAGACGGTTTAATGCCAATCCCGCCAGGAAGGAGCCGATGATGGATTCGATGCCGGCTAATTCTGCCAGGTAGGCTCCGAAAAAGACCATGACAAGGACGAAGATGTATTGGGAAATACTGTCCTGTACTTGTTTGAAGAACCAGCGGCCGATGATGGGGAATATAAGCATGATAAAGAGTACGAAGGCCAGGATGGACAGGCTTAGTTGTGTCCAAAAGTGTTCGCCGATTTCTCCGGTGGCCATCCCGACAATTACGGTCAGTACCAATAGGGCCAGCATGTCGGTAATCATCGTGCCTCCGACAGTGATGGAGACCGATTTGTCTTTGCTGATGCCTAATTTACTGATAATGGGGTAGGCTATCAGGGTGTGTGAGGCAAACATACTGGCCAGCAGAATGGAGGTCTCTATGGAAAAATGGAGCAGATAAAGACCGGCAAGTATTCCGAGTGCCATGGGAATCAGAAATGTGTACATCCCGAATACGAAGCTGCGTCCGCTGTTCTTTTTAAAGTCGCCCATGTCGATTTCCAGACCGGCAAGGAACATGATGTATAGCAGACCGGCTGTCCCGGAAAGGATGATTCCGCTATCCCGCAACACTAGGTTTAGACCATTGGGACCGATGATGGCACCGGCAATGATGAGACCTAGCAAATGCGGTATGCGCAGTTTGTTGAGCAGAAGTGGGGCTGCCAGGATGATGACCAGAATGAGCAGAAATTTCAATACCGGGTCGGTTAGCGGCAGGTCGTAGGAGATGGCGTATAGTAACAGTGTGTTCATGTGTGTTTTGTTTATGTGCTTTTATCTTTTCAAAGATAAGGAAAAATGTTTTTTATTTCAATGCATATGTTGTTTTTTATGTCTAACATGGCATTGATGAGGTAGAGGCATTGAAAGCGGTGAAGGTCATCGGGGGTGATACGTGCTTCTGTGGCTGTCCCGTTGGATAGGAGCTGGCGGCGGCGTGTGCCGTTAAGCAGGTAGGCACGGGGAATGATATAGCGGCAGCCGTCAAAGAGGACTACATTGCTGTAGCTGGTGTCGGTGATTTCGCCGTTTTTGACGATTAGAATGTCGTCACATGTTCCGCGTCGGGCCTGAAGGTTGTTTAAGATTTGGCGGTCAGCATATTTTAGATGGTAGTCTATCTGATTGTCTTCTACGAGTCGGAGGGTGTGAATGGTTCGGGGTGTGTAGTCTGCAAATTCAATTTCTCCTTTGTGAATGTTGTATAGGTAACGGCATTTTACATTTCCACGACGCTTGTCTTCCGGAATGATGGTGTCGTTGAAGTCGGGAATTTCGAGATCGGATTTCCCTGTTTCTGCCAAAGTGGTTTGGATGCGTTGTATGTGTGGAGTTGGGTTTGTAAAATGTCCATCAATAATTTGTAGTGTTTCAATGAAACTAATACTTTCAATAGATGACAGATTGGTCATATATACAGGATTATATGGATAAATAAATCTTTTCTAGGACTTCTTCGTATTCTTCTTCGGCTTTGCTATTGATGGTAATGCCGCCTCCGCTGCGAAAGAAGTATTGTCCGCCTTCTTTTTCAATGAAGCGAATCATGACAGCACTGTCAAGGGAATGGCCGTCAAAGTAGCCGAATACTCCACTGTAATAACCTCGGGTAATACCTTCGGCGTCTTGTATCAGTTTGACTGTGGAGGGTTTGGGTGCTCCGGAGATGGAGCCGGCTGGAAGTAGTCGGAAGATGATTTCTCCTATCCGGTTGTGCCAATTGTCCGGAAGTCGGCCGACTACTTCTGAGCTTGTCTGTAGTATTTCGCCTTTGAGGGTACGTATGTTTTCCACATAACGGAATCGTCTGACTTGTATGTTTTGTGCCACCATATTCAAATCATTGCGCAATAAATCTACGATGGTGTAGTGCTCACACTCTTCTTTGTAATTATTCATTAAAAGGGTTTCGGCATCAGGCAGAGTGGCATCGATTGTCCCTTTCATGGGGTAGGTGGAGATTTCGTTTCCTTGTATGCGTACAAAACTTTCGGGGGAAAAGCAGACAAAACGGTCGGGAAGCAATACTTTGTATTTTGCCCGGCTGTGGTAGAAAATCTGTTCCAATGTGAGATTGGTACGGATGGGGGTGCGTTCTGTCAGATTCAGTAAAAAGCTGTTGCCATATAGCAGGCCATTGTGGACTATTTCAAATTTGGATGCATAGGCTGCAGCATCCGTGTGCAAAATTTCTAGTTGCGGTGTAGGACAGGGAGGGAGCGTATTTCCCATATTGGAGATGGCTCCGGCTTTGAAGAGAATGCGTTTGTCATTTAAAGGATCCTCAATAAAAAATCCTTTGTTGATTTCAAAATCTACTCCAAACAGAAAGGGACGGTGTTCTTTTCCGCTTCTGTTCATTTCGTGGCGGACGTTGTTTGCTTCTATCATTTTACTTTAAATTTTGCGAATGCAAAGTTATTATTATTACATTTGCCTCCATGAAAAAAATCCTGGTTATTGATAATTACGATTCTTTTGTTTTCAATATCGTACAATTGTTGAGAGAAGCTCCTGAAGCTCCTCAGTTTGACATTGTACATAATGATTGTATTGATTTTTCCAAATTGGAAGAATATGGCGGGTTGTTGCTTTCTCCAGGACCGGGAGTGCCTTCTGAAGCGGGCGAATTGAATTCCCTTATTAAAAAGTGTGTCTATTCGCATAGTATGCTGGGCATCTGTTTAGGTCATCAGGCGATTGCTGAAGTGTTTGGAGCAGGCTTGTTGAACATGCCTTTCCCGTTGCATGGACACCACAGTGTATTGACTCAAGTAGGGGAAGGAGATCCTTTGTTGTACGGTATGGAGGGGCAGGTCGTTGTGGGACGTTATCATTCATGGGTGGTGAATTCGGAGGACTTTCCTCAAGATTTACAGGTGACTTCTGTTGACGAAGCAGGAAATATTATGTCGTTGAAACACCGTCAGCTGCCAATTTTTGGGGTGCAGTATCATCCGGAATCGTATATGTCTAATTGTGGGAAGTGCTTGATTTCAAATTGGTTGAATACTGTTATTTAAATTAAATCAATCCCATTTGTTTTAATAGTATGCTGGCATTCATAGTGTTGCTGACTCCTTTGTGTAGTTTGTAGTCGTAATGAATTTCTTCTCCGTCATGTGTGATTTCAAAGCAGACATTTGAGAAATGGGTGGGATATTCTGTGGCCAGTTCTCCTAATGCAAGGTCGTGTGTGGCTACCAGGCCGACAACCGGGCTGGTATATAGCCTTTTTAAGAAAGCCAGTGAACCGTTAAGTTTGTCAATGGAGTTTGTACCCTTCAACATTTCATCGAGGATAACAAATGTATGTTCTTCTTTTTCAGTTAAATCAATTAGTTGTTTTAGCCGTAGTAGTTCGGCATGGAAATAGGAGGTGTCTTTAGACAGGTTATCGGTGGTACGCATGCTGGTGAACAAGGCTGTAGGACGAAAAATGAATTGTTTACTGCGTACTACATTACCGGAGAAAGCCAGTATCAGATTTACTCCAATGGTGCGTAAAAAGGTGCTTTTTCCCGCCATGTTGGCTCCGGTGACAATGAATAACTGATGCTCGTGATTGATTTCAAAATCATTCAGTACACAGGGCTTGCCTTCCATCAGAGGGTGACCGGCATCTTTAGCTCTGAGTGGAATGTTTGAATCAATGGTCGGGAAGATATAATCTGGGTGGTTGAAATGATAGTTTGCCATACTGACGAGTGCATCTGCCGTGCCAATGGCTTTTATCCAGGAATCAATTTCTGATGCATATTTATTTTTCCACTTTTCAAGGCAAAAAAGAGTGTGCAGGTCTTTCATGTACAATCCGTCTAGAATGAAGGTGACGAGAACATTGCCTCGTTGATCCAATGCATCTTGAATTTTGTTTAAAGCTGACAATGCTTGTAGTGCATTCTTTTCTGGTGCGAATAAGGCGTTTTTAATTTCTTGCATTAAAGGCGAGTCGAATGTTTGGTTATTCAATAGGTGCGCTAAGGGTAGAAAATGGCTAATGTGGTGTAGAAATCCGTTCAATTGATTGTGGTAGTTGTTGATTTTTTTCAATAGACAGGCAATTGCCAGTAACTGACCGAAAGATAGAAGCAGGGCTATGGACGAGGGAAGAGGGGTGATGATTACTGCAATCCAAGCGCAGATGGTTAGTATATTGCTGATATACAGAAGTATTTTTACTTGTTGTCCACGGATAAAAAAGTCGTTGCTTTGTTGCCACTCTTTTAAGGCAGTGAGATTATTTTTTTTATTGTTTTGCAGAGCTCCTTGTGCTCGGAATTGCTGACACCATTCCGGAAGTCCGGATAGTTCTGCTACGGCTTGTTGGCGATGTCTGATGGGGGCTGCGGTGGTGCAAGGGTGTAGCAACCAATCGGTGAGTTGTCTGGTGCCGCCAGTAGAAATGGTTCGGTTCAAATGGCAGAATAGCGATTGCTCACCGAATAAGTCTAAATCAGCAGCGTATGGGTGTGTTGTTTGTAGAAACTCTTTTCCTTGGGAAAATGGGTTCAGATTGCCTTGTAAATAATCTATTTCTGTTTGATTGATTTGTATGAGTTTGGTCGTGACCTGTTGTTTGTGAACAATGCGGGAATCGATTTGACTTAATACAATAAATAAACCGATGGAGAGTATCGGGAAAATAAGGGGAAGGGTCGAGTAGGAAATAAACCAGTATAATTGGAAAACCATACAGGCAAATGTACTTAATTTGGCTATTGTAATAAGATTGCGCTGTTTGTTTACCTGTTTAAGTAGCTTGTGTAGAGAGGTAATTTGTTGGGAGTAAAATGTCTGTGGTTCCATGATTTACTTGGTTAATGTTGCAAATTTAGCAAAGAAAATGCAACATATCAAGATAAACAGAGTCAGCCACAAGTGCTACTTGTATGGCAAAGAAATAGCCTTGAC
>CAJJNP010000027.1 GCA_905193145.1 uncultured Odoribacter sp.
CAAGGTGGACTTACCACTGCCGGAAGTACCAACGATGGCAACAAACTCTCCCTCTTTTATATCCAGATTCACATGATTCAATGCAACCGTTTCTACTTCAGAAGTACGGAACACCTTACTAATGTTTTCAATTTGTATCATACTGTTTTTTTATTTATAGGTTTTTATTATTCACTTTTTATACTATTTACAGGAGCTCGATTGGCAATATTCCATACTTCATAACCACACTCGACAGAATAATCAAAGAGCAACGTTTGAATCACATAATAAAATTGTCTCATATATATCTTACAAAGTTAATTGTTCTTTTTTAGAAATAGAGAAGAAACGTTTCACAACGTCCCTCCTCCACCGGCTTATACATGAAGCCAGTTAATCTTAAAGAAATCATATTAATTGTTTATATTCCATTGCTTGCTTTAAAACAGAAAACATGCCAGAAACAGGAATTTTCTCATTTTCAAAAAGATATAAAATCGTAGACTTTAGCAGAGTGTCTAATAATTAGACAACACCCGTCTAATTATTAGACAATACTTCTGCAATATTGTTCCATAACTCTGAATCGGAAAAAAAGAACATTGCCCATACGTTTGAAAACTATATCTTTGCCGAGAGTTTTCAATAAATAAACGAAGTAGATTATGAAAAGAAAGAATATGAATGCCTTTCTGGCTTGTCTGTTCCTGTTTTCCGGATGCGATATAATAGATTACCATCCCTATGATGTACGTATCAAAGGAGAAACGGATATCAATGCCAAAAACATTGAAAAAATAGAAGCCAACTGTAAAGGCAAAACTACCATCCGGTTCGTTGCTATGGGAGATTCGCAACGTTGGTATGATGAAACGGAAAAGTGCATAAACTCCATCAATGAAATGGAAGATATCGATTTTGTACTTCACGGAGGAGATGTAAGTGACTTCGGCCTTACTGATGAGTTCTTGTGGCAACGAGACATTATGAACGGTCTGAAAGTACCCTATGTCGTTCTGTTGGGTAATCACGATTGCTTGGGAACCGGTAAAGACACTTACATGAAAGTATTCGGACCGACCAATTTCGTTTTCATTGCAGGAAATGTAAAATTCGTCTGTTTGAATACCAATGCACTGGAATTTGACTATTCCGAGCCCATCCCGGATTTTAACTTTATCGAGAAACAATGGACAGAACGGCAGGATGAATTTGAGAAGACAGTTGTAGCCATGCATGGCCGTCCGGGATCGGATGTATTCAACAATAATGTATCTAAAGTATTCCAACGTTACATTACCCAATATCCCGGACTTCAATTCTGCATCAATGCGCACGACCATAGATCTACCGCAGATGATCTTTTTGAAGACGGCATCATCTATTACGGAAGCGACTGCATGAAACACCGCAGTTACCTACTATTTACCATAACCCCCGATAACTATACCTATGAAGTGGTCTATTTTTAAATATGCTCTCTGTGCAGGACTGATGCTTATATGGTTCAGCCCTGAAGTTTCCGCCCAACAAGCACCGGCCGAACTAAACAGCAAATATGACAAACGCGTTCACCGTTATCGCAGAAACTGGGAGAAACTGATTCCGACACATACCAAAATCCAGTTTGCCGGAAATATGGGATTGCTTTCTTTCGGCACCGGATGGGATTACGGAAAAAAGAACCAATGGGAAACAGATATTTTCTTCGGTTTCGTTCCTAAATATGACTCCAAACGCGCCAAAGCTACCATGACATTAAAACAAAACTACCTGCCATGGAGTTTACATTTAGGAAAAGGTTTCTCCACCGAACCACTAACCTGCGGTCTCTATTTCAATACCGTATTCGGCAATGAGTTTTGGGTTCGCGAACCGGACAGATATCCGAAAGGGTATTATAATTTCTCCAGTAAGATACGTTCGCATATTTTCTTAGGACAACGATTAACTTATGACATCGACCCTAAACAACGACATACAGCAAAAGCAATCACCGTATTTTACGAGCTAAGTACCTGCGACTTATACCTGATAAGCGCCGTTACCAACCGTTACCTCCGACCAAGAGACTATCTAAGCCTTTCCTTCGGGTTGAAACTTCAACTCTTTTAGTGACGAGGAGTAGTGATTGGTGATTAGCGGCCGGCACTAATCACTTATCACTAATTATTATTATCTTTGTTCCCGTATTAACTTCCAAACTTATGAACAAACAGGGAACTATTCTTATTGTCGATGACAATAAAGGGGTACTGACAGCTGTCCAGCTACTCCTCAAAAACTATTTCACAAAAGTCATCACACTCGCTTCTCCCGTTACCCTGCCGGCAGTGCTACGCGAAGAAGTACCGGAAGTGGTTCTTCTCGATATGAATTTTACTTCCGGTATCAATAATGGCAATGAAGGTCTTTTCTGGTTGCACGAAATTAAAAAACTACGCCCTGCTCTCCCTGTCGTACTTTTCACTGCATATGCCGATATCGATCTTGCCGTACGGGGCATCAAAGAGGGAGCTACGGATTTTATCGTAAAACCCTGGGATAACCAAAAACTTGTCGAAACATTGCAGACTGCCGTTACCCATACCAAAAATAGAAAGAAGAAGAGTACAAATGAAGAAAAAACATCCGGTTCTTCCATGTATTGGGGGGCAAGTAACGCCATGCAACAACTTCGCCAACTTATCGAGAAAGTAGCCATCACCGATGCCAATATACTCATTACAGGTGAAAACGGTACAGGAAAAGAAATGCTGGCAAGAGAAATACATGCTCTGTCTTCCCGAAAACAAGCAGAAATGGTAGCAGTCGATATGGGAGCCATCACGGAATCTTTATTCGAAAGCGAGCTATTCGGCCATGTGAAAGGCTCCTTCACCGATGCCCATGCCGACCGGATAGGAAAATTCGAAGCAGCCAACCGCAGCACCCTCTTTCTGGATGAGATAGGAAATCTCCCCTATCATCTGCAAGCCAAACTACTGACCGCCATCCAACGACGAAGTATCGTTCGTGTAGGAAGCAATGAACCACTGCCGATAAACATACGCCTTATCTGTGCTACCAACCGCAACCTTCAGGAAATGGTAGACCGGAACGAATTCCGTGAAGACCTACTCTACCGTATCAATACCATTCATGTCGAGATTCCCCCTTTACGCGAACGGAAAGAAGATATCGTACCTCTGGCCGAACGTTTCATTACCCGTTTTTGCAAACAGTATGATAAAGCACCGATCAACCTTAGCCCGTCAGCCAAAGAAAAGCTGATTGCCCATCCTTGGTACGGGAATATCCGTGAATTGGAACATGCCATTGAAAAAGCAGTCATCATTAATGACGGAACCCTCATTCCCGCAGAGTTATTCCAGCTTCCCCGCCGTACAGAAATGCCCGATACCGCCGCATCGACTCTTGAAGAAATGGAAATGAGAATGATTCAAAAAGCTCTTGAAAAATGTAATGGAAATCTTTCTGCCGTAGCCACACAGTTAGGTATCACCCGGCAAACCTTATACAACAAAATGAAAAAGTTCGGTCTATGAACTCCATATCCAAATTATTAGTAAACCGATATTGGTTTCGCCTCCTGCTGAGTATCTGCCTGAGTGTAACCGCAACTTTATTCGGAGTGAATGGAAACTTTTTCTGGATGGGGCTGAGCATAGGTGCATTGGTCATCAGCATCTGGTGGCAATTACGTCTCTACCGACATCATACCCGCCAAGTACTCTTCATGATCAACGCACTCGAAAACAACGACAACGCTTTCCACTTTCCCGAAGACCAGGATACAATAGAAAACCGGCAAATAAATCATGCCCTCAACCGGGTAGGTCATATGCTATACAATGTAAAAGCAGAAACGGCCCAGCAAGAAAAATATTACGAACTTATACTTAATTGTGTCAATACCGGATTGCTGGTTCTCAGTGACAGTGGTGCCGTTTATCAAAAAAACAATGAAGCTCTCCATTTACTCGGACTCAATATATTCACACATATACGACAACTCAGCCGCATCGATACCGGCCTTATGGAGCTTATCTCTTCTTGCCAGGCCGGAGATAAGCTTCAAACTACTTTCACCAATGAACGGGAAACGATCAACCTGTCCATCCGTGTATCGGATATAACAGTAAGGAAAGAACATCTTCGTATTCTGGCTCTCAACGATATACATACCGAATTGGATGAAAAGGAAATCGACTCCTGGATCAGACTGACCCGCGTACTGACTCATGAAATCATGAATTCCGTTACTCCGATCACATCACTCAGTGATACGCTACTCTCCCTCTCCAATACAAAAGACGAAGAGATACGCAACGGGCTGCAAACAATCAGTGCCACCGGAAAAGGACTGCTCTCTTTTGTAGAATCCTACCGTCGTTTCACCCGTATCCCGTCTCCGGAACCTTCTTTATTTTATGTCAAAGCCTTTATCGAACGAATGGTGGAACTGGGTAAACATCAAAATCCGGATGGAAACATAACGTTCCAAATAAATATTTCACCGGCCGATCTGATCTTATATGCCGATGAAAATCTAATTTCTCAGGTTGTCATCAATTTGCTAAAAAACGCAATACAAGCAATAGGCAATCAGCCCGATGGATGCATCTCCATTCACGCTTACTGCAATGAATCGGAAGAGATTATGATAGAAATCAGAAATAATGGCCCTGTCATTCCGCCGGAAGTAGCCGAACATATATTCATCCCTTTCTTCACTACCAAAGAAGGAGGAAGCGGAATCGGTCTTAGCATATCAAGACAAATCATGCGTCTGTCCGGAGGAAACATCACTCTATTCCCGGGGAAGGAGACAAAATTCGTATTGAAGTTCAAATAGAACTCAATCAAAACGGTATTCAAACAAAAAAGATCTGCCAACTGTTCTATTTGTACATTATTAAATCATATAACTCATGACATCACTTATCAACAATCCGCTATTCAGTGGTATTTCTGCCGAAGTACTTTCCGATAATCTCAAGGATGTTAATTACCATACTAAGGTTTACCGGAAAGGAGACATTCTTGCCCGGCAAGGAGATATCTGTAACCGCCTTGTCATCCTTACTAAAGGAAGTGTACGCGGAGAAATGATCGACGATTCCGGACGTTTGATTAAAGTTGAAGACATTACCGCCCCAAGAGCTATCGCTCCGCTTTTCCTTTTTGGAAACGAAAACCGTTATCCGGTCGAAGTCACGGCCAACGAAGCAACCGAAGTAATCGAAATACCCAAAACGAGTGTATTAATGTTGTTCAGAAAAAACGAGAGATTTCTGGAAAACTACATGAATCTATCTGCCAACTATGCCCATACTCTTTCAGACAAACTCTTCTTCATGTCTTTTAAAACGATCCGACAAAAGTTAGCTTCATATCTGCTTCGTCTGTCCGGACAACAACAAAGCGAACAAATTACCCTCGATCGTTCTCAACAACAGCTAAGCGATTATTTCGGAGTATCACGCCCTTCACTGGCACGAGAACTGGCTCATATGCAAGAAGACCGGTTAATTACGGTTGACCGCAAACAGATAACCATCCTCCGTAAGCAGGAACTAATCCGGTTGATTCAATAGACACCTCTTGCACAGGAATATCCTGAACAACACATATTCTCATCTAAAACTGTAAAACCAGAATATTTCCTTTCATATTTAGAGCCAGTTTAATTTTCTCCTTAAGGTTTTATCTGCTTATTTTGAGTATATTTTCGGTCTGTTTCCCTATTTTTTCACTCGTCAGATAGCCCGCTACCCCCCCCCTCTTAAAAGCAGAAAAACATCCTCAAAAAGAACTCTCAAAATAATGCCGAGCAAAATTTAAACAAGCTTATGCTTTCTTATAAAGCTGAATCACTTTACAAACATAGAAACTTAAACAAAATAAAATAAAAAAATCACGAGTTGTAACATTGGTTACAGAACCGCCTCAAACCATTCCTCTACTTTTGCGTTCAATTAATAACCTATAAATACGTAAAAATTATGAGTATGTTCTGTTATCAATGCCAAGAAACGGCAAAAGGCACCGGCTGTACGCTAAAAGGGGTCTGTGGAAAAACGTCCGAAGTCGCTAATCTTCAAGACCTTCTGCTCTTTGTTGTGCGGGGAATCGCCGTATACAATCAAAAATTACGTTGGGAGAAACGCCCTTCCGACGAAGCGGACCGCTTTATTTTTGACGCACTCTTTATCACCATTACCAATGCTAATTTCGATAAAGTTGCCATCATCCGTAAAATTAAAGAAGGCTTAACACTGAAACATAAGCTTTCGCAGGAAGTTACTATTGAGAATGCTCCCGATGAATGTACTTGGAACGGCAGTGAAGAAGAATTTGAGGAGAAAGCCAAAACGGTCGGAGTACTCCGTACACCGGATGAAGATATTCGTTCTCTAAAAGAATTAGTACATTATGGTATAAAAGGGATGGCTGCATACGTAGAACATGCTTATAATCTGGGACACGAATCACCGGAGATATTCGCATTCATGCAACAGGCACTTGCTGAACTGACACGCGATGACATTACGGTCGATCAGCTAATCAGTCTTGTACTTGAAACCGGACGATACGGGGTTTCTGCAATGGCACAATTAGATGCAGCCAATACAGAAACTTACGGCAATCCGGAGATTTCAGAAGTAAATATCGGAGTAGGTGAAAATCCGGGTATTCTTATCAGTGGACACGATTTAAAAGATCTCGAAGAATTGCTGCAACAAAGCGAAGGTAAAGGTATCGATATTTATACTCACAGTGAAATGCTTCCGGCACATTACTATCCCCAACTTAAAAAGTACAAACATCTGATCGGTAATTATGGTAACGCCTGGTGGAAGCAAAAAGAAGAATTTGAAAGTTTCAACGGCCCTATACTGTTTACCAGTAATTGTATTGTTCCTCCCCGTCCGGACGCCAGTTACAAAGATCGTATCTACATCACCGGTGCTTGTGGCCTGGAAGGTGCTACTTACATTCCCGAACCCGAAAAAGGGAGTCAAAAAGATTTCTCTGCCATCATCGAACATGCCAAACGTTGTCAACCGCCCGTAGCAATAGAAAGTGGTAAAATTGTAGGTGGTTTTGCTCATGCACAAGTCATTGCACTGGCAGATCAAGTGGTAGAAGCCGTTAAGAGTGGAGCTATCCGGAAGTTCTTCGTCATGGCCGGATGTGACGGACGCATGAAGAACCGCGAATATTATACGGAATTTGCAGAAAAATTACCTAAAGACACGGTTATTCTTACGGCAGGCTGCGCCAAATACCGCTACAACAAACTGCCTTTAGGAGATATCAACGGCATTCCCCGTGTATTGGATGCAGGACAATGCAATGACAGTTATTCACTGGCAGTCATTGCAATGAAATTGAAAGAGGTATTCGGCCTGAAAGACATTAATGACTTGCCCATCATATACAATATTGCCTGGTATGAACAGAAAGCAGTTATCGTATTACTTGCTTTATTGTCTTTGGGCGTAAAAAATATACACCTTGGTCCTACCTTACCGGCTTTCCTTTCGCCAAATGTTAGAAAAGTACTGGTCGAAAATTTTGGAATTGCCACAATCAGCACTGCAGATGAAGATATTATGAAGTTCCTAAGCTGATTCCGGTCATGTAAGAAAAAGCCATACAGATTATACAAATATGCGCAGATTGCTATTCCCGTATCCAATGGAAACAGCATCTGCGCAATCTTTTTTTAGATGAAATACATCCAAAACGTACTTTCATTTGTTATCTAAATTGTGTAACTTCGCAGAGTGAACCCCCAAAGACTAATTTATAACTTTTATAATACATAGCCAATGTTATTCACTGCAGAAAATATCCTACTTGTAGGTTCTATCTTACTTTTCGTTAGTATTGTTGTTGGAAAAACCGGATATCGTTTCGGAGTACCCGCATTGTTATTATTCCTCGTTGTCGGTATGGCATTCGGAAGTGATGGGCTTGGTTTCCAGTTTCACAGCGCCCAAACAGCACAGTTTATCGGTATGGTAGCATTAAGTATTATCCTTTTCTCGGGAGGTATGGATACCAAATTTACCGAAATACGTCCCATACTTACTCCCGGTATTGTATTATCCACTGTCGGTGTGCTGTTAACCGCCTTATTTACAGGACTGTTTATATGGTGGATTTCCGGTATGAGTTGGAGTAATATCTATCTCCCATTTACCACTTCGCTACTATTGGCTTCTACAATGTCATCTACAGATTCCGCTTCCGTCTTTGCCATTCTCCGTTCACAAAAGATGAATTTGAAGTACAGTCTTCGTCCTATGCTTGAGCTGGAAAGTGGTAGTAATGACCCGATGGCATACATGCTCACTATCGTTCTCATACAATTTCTTCAGTCTTCGGGCATGGGAGCAGGTGCCATACTCGGTTCATTTGCCGTACAGTTCCTGGTAGGTGCTGCGGCCGGATACGGATTAGGCAAGCTGGCCATATTAATCCTGAATAAAATAAACGTCGACAATCAGGCACTCTATCCCATCCTACTGCTCTCATTTGTGTTTTTCACGTTTGCTATCACCGACCGTCTGCACGGAAACGGATATCTGGCCGTATACATTGCCGGTATTATGGTAGGTAACAACAAAATCATGTATCGCAAGGAGATTGCTACTTTCATGGACGGATTAACCTGGCTTTTCCAAATTATCATGTTCCTTATGCTCGGCCTGCTCGTCAATCCCCACGAAATGCTTGAGATTGCCTGTGTGGCGCTTCTTATCGGTATATTCATGATTGTTATCGGTCGTCCGCTCAGCGTATTCCTCTGTCTGCTTCCTTTCCGGAAAATAACATTTAAATCACGATTATTCGTTTCGTGGGTCGGATTGCGTGGAGCGGTCCCCATCATCTTCGCCACTTATCCGGTAGTAGCCAATGTAGAAGGTTCCAACGTCATATTCAACATCGTATTCTTTATCACCATTGTTTCATTGGTCGTACAAGGTACCACAGTTTCTTACGTAGCTCGCTTACTCAATCTCTCTACTCCACTTGAGAAAACCGGAAATGATTTTGGCGTAGAATTGCCCGAAGAAATTAATTCCGATCTCCGGGATATCACAGTAACACAAGAAATGATTGAAAAAGCCGATACACTGAAAGAGATGAACCTTCCCAAAGGCACCCTCGTCATGATTGTGAAACGCGGTGATGAGTTCCTGATACCTAACGGAAGTCTTAAACTCCATGTCAATGATAAGTTGCTGCTTATCTCGGAAAAAAAAGAATAATAATGTGACAATGTGCTAATATGCCAATGTGCCAATTAGCTGCGCTATCATTCCGCACAGTAATTGGCACATTATTTATTGGCATATTATTTAATTAATACATTATTTGATTAATACATTCTCCAATTGGCATATTGGCACATTGACCAATTGGCACATTATTTACTCTATCTGTGCATTTGTAACCCGTTCCAGAAGGAAACGGCTTTTGTTCCAATGAAACGGTTTATACTCTGTATTTAATCGGATCGTGTTATTACGGAATATAAGTCCGTCCACTGATTTCGCATAAAGAATAGGAGCATCAAATGTATCGAATTCATTCTCTTCAATCACAATGCCTCCCTCAGTACCACCATGAAAATATTTTTGCTGTGATTTCAAGTCCGGTATCTCCGGATAAATGGAAATTACAGCATTGGTAAACTGGAACATATTTGTCAATGCATTGACAAAACGATTTTTACGGATAATCACATTCCGGCAAGCTCCCGTCTCATACCAACCGTTACAATCTCCACACAGCAATATAGCCGTTCCGGATGTATGGTCAAATAAATTATTTTCTGCAACCGTCTTCCTGGGAGTACTGAACAACGCACCCCGTGCACGGTTATTACGAACCACATTATCAGCAAACACAACTTCCGGTGTCCAAGTCAGGTTCTCTATACCAAAGCCACTTTCTTCATTAATAGCCGGATCGACAGGGTCACGAAACGTTATACTAAATTCACGTGCTCCTTGAATATCCTCTTTGTCGTAGGGACGAATATCTGTAATGTTATTCTGTTCACCAATAAGTTCCATTGTCGATGAACGGATAAACTGCACTTCATCTCCGGTTCTTCCCCATTCGAATCCCCAAGCTTGGTCGTGCATATAGCGTCCTATCAAAGTACGGTCATCCACCCGCTTTACCACTTTCAGATAAGTGCCGTGTACATTGATCGCATCATCCATCATCCCTTCATACAATCCGTTTCTTGAAATTATTTTTCCTTTACAGCCCGAGAAGTGAGTAGCATCGGCTTGAGTAGTAAAATAACGGGGATCGTCATTCCCTTTCAGGCAAACACTAAACCCATCCAACGTTATATTTTCACACAATTGTGCCAATAATCCCATCCCTTCGGCATAATGCACTTTCACATTCAATAATCGGGTATCTGTATCATGAGAAAGAAATATTCCGGGTGCAGGCCGGAAATAGGTCCGCAAGGCAATAACCGTTCCGGGCACGAGACGAGTGTCTTTCCAGCTCTTTATATTTAAACGACGCGGTGCCACTTGAACCACCTTTTTATTGGGATAATGCAAATCACTTGTATTATAAACGATATGGCGGCTTTTAACTTCAAAAGCAATGCCACTGGAAGGCCGTAACATCCAGCCGTCTCCCAATGTCTCAAACACAGAATCCTTACTGACCCGATAATCCACCCATGGAGCTACCTCATACGTTGTTCCATTCTCCGGAGAATTATCTATAATCTGTATCTGCGTTATATGCGGATTTTCAAAATCGATACTAAAGTTTTTCAATACACAGTTCTCCGAGCGTAAAAGAGAAATCGGAAGCATCCGCCCATGAAAAATAAATTCAGAGCCTTGTCCGTCAAGAGTGAAATCCCTCATTTCTTCAATAGCAATTCCTACCTTCTTCGGGTTAGTTTGATCGTGATTGGAAATGTAATATTCACGAATGGTAGCATTTTTCTCATAAAAATGATACTGTCCCACAGGAAACTGAAGTACAATTTTATCGCCTTCCCGGTAATCCTTTCTGATTCTGTCCAATACTTTCCGCAATACGGGCGAAGCATCTTTTTTTACATTGGCTTTCAAGCCAAAATCGGAAACATTATATACACGATCGGCAGCACAGATATCTACAGAAAATAAAAATCCCAATAAACCGACAGAAAGAAATACAAAAAATGTTCTCATAGCATTCAACATTACTCTTGTTTTGAGTTTAACAATATATTCGGATACAAATATATATTTTTTGTACATAACCCGACTAAACCAATCACTTTTTTTGTCTAAAATCAAGTACAAATGTTCTTTTTTTCGCTATTTCTATTCTCTCGTTAATTAACCGTAAAACTTTTCGAGAGAATGTAGTTTATGTTAATGATATATTAATTTTGCGCAGTTTTAAAATAAATGTGCAAAAACGTAATGGAACAACAACAAGGGTTCATAGACTTTATTGAGCAGAGTATTATAAAAAACTGGGACTTAAGTGCCTTGACGGATTACAAAGGAATCACCCTTCAATACAAGGATGTTGCCCGTAAGATAGCAAAGTTTCACATAGTACTTGAAAGTGCAGGTATTCAACCCGGCGATAAGATAGCCGTCTGCGGACGCAACAGTGCACATTGGGCCGTTGCCTTTTTAGCTACAGTTACTTATGGAGCAGTAATCGTCCCCATTCTTCACGAATTCAAAGCCGATAATATACATAATATTGTCAACCACTCGGAAGCTAAATTGCTTTTTGTCGGTGATCAAGCCTGGGAGAATCTGAATGAAGATGCCATGCCATTATTAAAAGGCATTGCCTCTCTAACAGACTTTTCAGCACTCGTATCCCGTTGCGACAAGTTGACTTATGCATTCGAACACCGAAACGAAATATACGGTCGCCGTTATCCGAAAAACTTCCGTCCGGAACACATTTCCTATCGTAAAAGCGCCCCGGAAGAATTGGTAATCATCAATTATACTTCCGGTACGACCGGTTATTCCAAAGGAGTTATGTTACCCGCCCGCAGTATGTGGTCCAATATCACCTACTGTTATGAAATGCGTCCTTTAAAAACAGGAGATACGGTCGTATCGATGCTCCCATTAGGGCACGTATTCGGTATGACGTATGACTTTCTTTATGGTTTCTCAGCAGGAGCGCATCTCTATTTTCTCACTCGGATGCCCTCCCCTAAAATCATAGCGCAATCTTTTGCCGAAATCAGGCCGAAGTTGATTTCATGCGTACCGTTAATTGTAGAAAAGATCATTAAAAAAGACGTATTGCCCAAACTTGACAATAAAATCGGCAAGCTACTTTTGCGTGTTCCCATTCTTAATGACAAGCTAAAATCAAGGGCACGGCAGGAAGCTATGGAGATATTCGGTGGTAATTTCAATGATATTATTATCGGAGGTGCCCCCTTCAATGCAGAAATAGAAGCTTTCCTGAAAAAAATAGGATTTCCTTATACCATCGCTTATGGAATGACAGAATGCGGGCCTATCATTTGCTCAAGCCACTGGCAAGATTTAAAGAAAGCCTCCTGTGGAAAAGCAGCCAGCCGCATGGAAGTAAAAATAGATTCTCCCGATCCAAACACGCATGCCGGTGAGATTATTTGCAGGGGAACCAATCTCATGTTGGGTTATTATAAAAATCCCGAAGCTACCGCTCAAATCATAGATAAAGACGGGTGGTTGCATACCGGAGATTTGGGTACAATGGACAATCAAGGTTATGTTACGATACGCGGTCGTAGCAAAAATCTGTTACTAAACTCCAGTGGACACAATATCTATCCCGAAGAGATAGAGAGCAAGCTGAATAACATGCTGTATGTCTCAGAATCATTGATCGTGTTACAAAATGATAAGTTAGTGGCACTGATATATCCGGACTTTGATGAAGCTTTTGCCAATGGTCTGCAACAACCGGACATTGAAAAAGCGATGGAAAACAACCGTATCGAGTTAAATCTTCAGCTACCATCGTACAGTCAGATAACCAAAGTCAAAATTCACTTCGAGGAATTTGAAAAAACAGCAAAGAAAAGTATCAAGCGATTTATGTATCAAGAGGCGAAAGGGTAATTCTTCCTTTCGTCTCTTTTTTAGTTTTATTTTATCTTCTCATAATAAGGTAAACGGTTCAAAGGAACATCCGTGTCAATTACTTTCGGACCTTTAAAAATTTGCCCTCTCTCATCTTTCCATTTACCTTTGGGCAGCTTCACCGTACGTTTTACTCCGGGAGTCACCATAGGAGCTACCAGATACTTGTCCCCCAACATATATTGATCTTTACAGTCCGTAAAGCCCTGATGGGGATACTCATACTCCATGGAGCGAACAATCGGCTCACCCGTTTCCGCTGCGCGTTTGGCCAACTCCAGAATATACCCGCTCATTTTCTGATGCAAATGGGCATAATGTGCACAAATATCAGCATTCTCTTTACTTAAAATCCTCCAAGGAGCTACAGAAAATTGCATCATAGGCATTAACGCATGTACCTGGCAAGAACGTACAATCAGTTCTTCATCAAACTCTTTTACATTGAGGAAAGCACTGTACTGCCCGCCCCCAATCATATCGGGACATGTATAATAATACCCCAGCAAACCGGCAGCCAACATATCCGGTATTAACATTCGTGTAGCATTCCATGAGTAATCCTTATCACCCAAACGCTGAACCAACGCCTGACCTCCAAGCTTCCAGCATGCCCGCAATTCATTGTAAGGAAAACTCAAACCTAACGCTGCCCATTTTTCCATAAAGGTATTAGGAGTGGCATCCTTATCATAAAAATCATATTCTCCGGGCGTCATATAACTGATATCCGCACCATCGAATTTAAAACCGTCTATTCCGTATTTCTCCTGATTGGCACGAAGTTGCTGTTTCAGATACTCCATAGCTTCCGGATTAGTAGTGTCATAGCAGGCACTGAAGCCATTCCACCAATGGATAATGGCAGGCTGCCCCGTATCCTTCTTCTTCAAGAGATACCCTTTCTTTTCCAATATCCGAAATTCCGGACTATCTGCCGATACATAAGGCGCTATCCATAACATCACTTTAAATCCCATCCGGTGCAGCTCATCCGTCATCCCTTTCGGATCCGGAAATTTCTCCGGTTTAAAATCGAAATTACCGTAATACCTCTGCCAGTTATCATCAATCATAAATACCCCTTGCGGAAAGCCATTCTCCACTACCTTATGGGCATATTGCATAATATCCCGTTGATTCTGATCATACATCAGTTCTATCCAAGTGTTGTATTGTGGCAATGAGAAAAATTCCTCTTTCGGTATTTGCCCTGAAGAGGGAAAGTGCTTTTTGGCAACAGCTAATTGAGCCTCTTTCAAAGTCGTTCCGGCAGATACAGGTTCCAGTTTTTCACTATCCGAATAAACGATAAGATCTCCGTTTTTCATTTCAAAACGGAAAGGATTTTCCGCCCATATATATCGTCCGGCAGAAGAAATCATGCAAGGGACAAGCTGGTTATTACGATTGTTACGGGCTAAATCCTGTAATGCCAGCTGCTGTCCGAATGGCATCTGGTGTCCTAAAGCAACCACTCCTCCCCACCATCTTTCGTTTTTAAGCGGAGAAACCACAGTTGTAAACACATTTTGCCCGTACACAGCCAGGCTATTTCCCAATAAAATGAACAGTAATAATAGTAAAGTGTTTTTCTTTTTCATATATGATCAATTAAAGTACCAATTCATTAAATAGCTTGTCCAGTGTTTCCTCCAAGTCAACAGAAAAACCTACATGCGGACGGGAAGTCTGGATACACGAACTTCTCATAGCTGTCAGCCAGCGAAATCGCTCCGGAATATCCAATGCAGCAATTGTTCCTCCCGTTTTATGACCGGAACAGACCTTACTGAAAGCCTCCATATGTTCACGAAAATCGTCTATATCCAACTCCGGAGAGAAGACTCTCAACCTGTTTTCATTAATAGCATAGCGCATCTTTATAAAGTTAACCTGCTTGGAAAACAGAATAACCCCCACATTGATAAACTCTTCGCGTTCCACTTTCGGTACAATGCGGATTACTGCATATTCATATAAGTGTTTTTCTGGCATCCTCTGCTTCTTTTACAAATATTTCAGAATGATGTATCCTTTCTGTTAGAAATTGAAAATAAATATCTCGTATATCTTGGGGAGTTTCCTCCTTATCTCTCCAATGCAACCAGTCATCGGGTATCAGTTCCACAATCTCACGAAGCTTTTCATCAGTCAATATCTCTTTGCATATTCTATCCGCTTCCTCCAACTCACTCGCTTCGGCCAGCAAGGCATGCTCCTTTATCTGTGTAAAAGGACTGAGCGCATGCTTCCTCCAGTTTACCCACGAATGATGGAAAAACAAAGATGCTCCATGATCTATCAGCCACAATTCTTTGTGCCACATCAACATATTCGTATTTTTTGCCGTACGATCTACATTGGTCAGCAAAGCATCCATCCATACTACCTGTGAGGCCAACTTAGCATCCACTCTGGTCACTACAGGATCGAAAGGTAATGCTCCCGAAAGAAAATGCAATCCTAAGTTCAATCCACGGCTTCCCTGTAGGAGGTCTTGTATCTCCTCATCCCCTTCCGAACGGCCGAAAGCTTCATCCAGATTTAAAAAGACAATCTCCGGTAAACGCAGTTTCAAGGCACGCGCCACCTCCCCGCCTATCAGCTCGGCTATAAGGGCTTTTGTCCCATGTCCGGCTCCCCGAAACTTCACAACGTATTTGAATCCGTCGTCCGCTTCGGCAAGTGCAGGCAACGAACCTCCTTCACGCAAAGGCATGATGTATCTGGTTACATTTACAGTGCGTATCTCTATTTCTCTGTTTTTTACTGTTATAGTGTTCCTTTCTCTTCTGTTTGTCAGATATTAAGTATAACAGTCGGTCTTCCGAAAAAGTTCCTGTTAAAAACCAAATGGAATCGGGATACAAATATATAAATAAAACTGTTATTCTTCCCTATAGGCAAAAAGAGAGATGGTAATTGCTATACAACAAATCCTCTATCGGATGCCATATATGGTTCATTGTCCGAATAACGATTCATATAAATAGCTTTCTCACTGACTTTTTTACGCTTCTCAGATTAAACTGTTTCATGAACTTCATTCAATTTTTCTATTCGCAGACATTCATAAATCATCCTGTCAACAAAATCCCGTACGAACTGCTCTCCTTTCTTAAAAGAGAATTGTCTTCTTATCTGGTTAGGAGTACCCACAAAACAGTTCGAAGATGAGTTTCTCTCTCCGGTAAATTCAATATTAATGCAAACCAGGCAATATCCTCCTCTTTTAACTTCTCTAATGTACTGAAAAGAAAGAGAGTTATAACAATCCTCCATCTCTTCATTCTTCTCCACCAACACAATCTCCTTATCAGAAATAAGCCCTTTCCTATCCCGTTTCACAATCTCCAGAAGTCTAGTGTTCAATCGGGATACGATTTCACAAAGACGGGAATAATTAAAGTCATTTTTTCTCCTGTTCATCAGATATTCGGATATTTTTCCATCAGTTTCTTCATAAATGATTTACTAATTTGTAAATCCTCCGCTTTATCGAATGGTGGAAGCATCATACAATTATTTCCCTTTATCAAAACCAGATAACTCACATTTATAATCATTGACTGGCTGATTTGGATCAAATGAGGATGGTAGCTCAATATTTTTTCTGCATTTGTCGTTCTTTTCAATGCCAAAGAACGATGATTACATAAGGCAGCTTCCCACAACCTGTTCACGGAGTTATAACGAAAATAGCCGATATGTTCCAAACGCAATAATTGTATATTTCCGGTCATTGTAGAAGACAGGAATATATTATCCTGGTCTTTCGCTATATTAGTTAAGTATTCCATAATGAATACATCTTCTTTACGCTGCTCTTTCATTGTTTTATCTTGTTGGTTCCAATTTGTTCATACTCCATTTTCCAATTCAAGCAATACACTATTCGTATTGTATCAAACTGTAAGCTCAAGATTTTACCACTTCTCCCTTTTCATTCAAAAGTACATCCGACTGTCTGTCAAACAATGTGGCTCTAAATAAATGTTTATTCACTGCATAAATGCCACTATAATCAGGCGGAGTAACAAGTTTCCCCTTTTCGTCCATCAAGCCACGACAATTACCGACCGTATAACAATACAACCCGGTCGATGCCATTATTTCGGTACCATCGTCAAAGTATTTGCCCGTAGAATAATCCAACCGATCAATCATATCATACAACATCGGATTGAGAATCTCTCCCTTATATGACATCTGCATTCGCGATTCATCCCACCTGGAGACGATTGCATAATCCGAAGTCTGCGTAATATACCTATATTCAGCAGGTATTACGATGTGAAGCGAATCATCCATTAGTCCATACTTACCATCTTGTATAAAAACCCTCTTCCCGTACAATGGATTCTGGACATAGTCATATTGCGGCTTTACGACCCATTCACCTTTATTATTTATAATACCGCATTTACCCTCCTCGTCGTACATGCTGCAATATCCCTCATGAAATACAAAGTCCACACGCCGGTCATTATCTTTCAGATACGGATATTGAAAATCAATAACAACCTCCCCCCGACGATCGATAAATCCTACTTTATCCTCTTTGACCACCGCGGCCAATCCTTCCGAAAATATCCAGGCATGAGTATATTGTTCCGGAATAACCGCTTCTCCTGTAAAACGGTTAAAATACCCTCTTCTATAATTTTTCGAATAAATGACCAGCGAATCCGTATAAGCCTCCGATGCAAACATCCAAGTTATCCCTTTTAGTGTTATTTCACCGGTTCGAAGATTTTTAATGCCATATGTGCCGTCACTATAAGAAATTGAACGGCACTCACTACTATACAATTCACCCTCGTATTCGCGAACGCGACTTTCCTTATTATACACCTTAACCACAAGAACGGTTATTATGCAAAGACATAAAACGGCAATCGCTCCCAAAACCTTTCCCAATACTTTCATAATCTTTTTCATCGTACTCTATATTTTTAAATTATAACCATATTATATACCTGTGTCTTTACTACTTTGTTTTCTGTTTTTACCTCTTCCATAATTGTATATTCTTTAAAATGTTATTGATTATATATCTTTATGATTATAGAGTATAAAAAGTAACCTTAATCTATCAGAGTTTATCGGTTTTTATTAAAAAATCCTTTCGGGCTATTTCTTGTTGCTGTATTCTTTCGGAATTATTTTTCCTGGTGCAAAATATATAGATAAAAGTGCGCATTGCAGGTAAAAATTCAATTTTCAAAAGTGCGTATTACAGGGTATTTATAGTACTATAAATTTGCGTATTGCAGAAAATATTAAATCTAACAACAAATACACTATTCGTTCGCTCACCTGATTCAGCGAAAGTGCGTATAGGAGAAAGTTATGTGATTCATCCCAAGAATCTGATCGTAAAAGAAGGAGTGGTATATTTTCCTGCCTATATGATTTTCTGTTTGTATTGAAATTTCTTATTATTCCAATCTTTCAGAATTAAATTGACTGAAAGATACTGTTATCCTGGATTTTGTCATTTGCTCATTCACAAGTGTAGATATGCTATTATATCCGGCTTCTATCAATATATTTTTTAGCAACAGTACGTTCTTATCACCATTTATTTTCCTTAACTCGCATCTTCTTGTGTACCCAAACCAATGATTAGTACTCTTTTTGTCTGTACTGTTGCAAGCACAGACAAAAAGAGTATTAAAATTGCCAATATGTAGAGCTTTTACTTCTCAATCGCATTACCATTCAAATGTCATTCCGTTCTTTTGAGTAAGAGCAGAATACCTGTCGCATTTCTTCGTCCTCACAGTTATCTGCAAGTTCATCGAATTTCGCACGAGACATCACAGACCCACGAGCCATTGTAGCAGCTTCAACCAACCGTGCCGTCTTATTACCGGTTTCAAACGGGACGCTGATACCGTTGGTCATTGCAGACAACTCTTTGTACCATGCGGCATTAGTGATGGTTACCGTATCAATCTTTATCTTTTTTCGAGCTGCTTTCTCTGCTTCTTTCCGCCAATCTATCTGGTTACCCACCACATAATTCTCATAGGTATAACCCAAAGGATGGGGATCCGCATCCGAGATAAGCAATATCGCTCGTGTGGAATTCTCACGCCAGGGAGTCTCTTCAACGATTTTCTTGATAACCAATTCATAAAATTCATCACCATCACCCCCGCTCGTATTTTTAGTCTCACGAATAAATTTGATAAGATCATTCTCATTATTGGTTAACGTCATACACTGATAAGCATCGCCAAATTCGTGGGCACTCTTCATGTCGCAATAATCCCCAAAAGCGACGATACCAAGCCGTAAATCGTCATTTTCCTTAAAGAGACGGGGTACGAGATCCGCCACTTCGCTACGTACTGCTTCAATATAAGCCGCCATCGAACCGGTCGTATCGAAAGCAATAACCATATCAAGTTTACCTATCTCCTTAAAAGTGACTTTTTCAAACGTTTTGGTTTCTTCCGTTGTCATTTCTACAGGATAGTTAGTGTCACCTCCCCAATACCCCATCGGATGCAATTCGTTATTAAGTTTCTTAAAGTTACTACCAATTACCGGCATTGCCTTAAGCTTTTGCATTCTATCCTTTAACTCGGTTTTACTCTTGGCAAAAACAAAATTCCAATAATAACGACTTTCAGATGCATAGTCCTCACTATCGAAACACGGATAACGTTGAGATTCTTCTCCCACATACACACCATCTTTTGAAATACCCTTCAATGCATGCAGAATGATGTCGTTTACACCGTCAAACATCGCGCCATAAACCTGAATTTTTCCTTTGTAGTCAAACTTTTCCATAATCACTTATTTTTAAAATTATTCTATTCTCACAGAAGTGAGTGTATCACTAAGCAAAGCAGCGATGGCAACCGTATCATGCGTCCCTCTCTATTAACAATGCCGATATCATTTCAATTCGTGTACTGTATTTGTAATCCGTTTTATATCAATAGTTTGCGAATTAAATGGTAGAAAAGTGATGATACTGATTCTGAGGATGTCGGAAAAGATAAAGATTTAGTATATTTAACCTTTATTAAAAAACTCTACGCCTCTACCACATCCCATATATCTCTTAACTCTTGACAGTCTATAGTATGAAATCTATCCTTTTGAATGGCGACACATAACAAGTAGCGAGGCCTACTCATGCCAACATATACCACCCTAAGGCTTTTTAGCGTATCATCATCAGTCCCCATGTACGCAATCCCCTTAAATTGCTCTTTTAGCCGTTCAGACTCATAATACTTGTTGAAAAAGGTTTCAAGGTATAACGTAGCAGCATGTGTTTCAGCTTTCACGGCATGAACCGTGGCTATCTCAATCTCCATGTCATCTTCTTTGTATATGTTCCCATGTTCAAGATTTTGTCCGCCTTGGTTCCCGTCTGCAACGGCATTAAAGAATGTATTAGCAACCACAGTCACCTCATTTTTACCAAATAGAGGCAGAAGCGTACCCGACAAATACTGATAAATATCTTCTTTAAGATGTTGTCTTTCTTCTGCATTATTTCCAGTTGCCGCAAGCATAGCCCAATTCATCACTTTACTAAGAAATTCTTCTTTATCCTTAGCATCTATCAATGTCAGATAGCCAAGCAATGATGTTCTGGTATAACGCTTGGTATCATTATTTACATCACATAGATCCAAAAATTCAATAACACCTTGTATAATAGACGATGCACAATCTTTTACTGTTCCTTGAGGGCTTTTATATAAGAAATCATCAAATGAATCTCCCTCTCCCCTTGTTTTTACATTCTTCTTTTCAAATGATGGGTAATATGATTCTATATATATCTTTTGCTCGTTAGCTCCTTTCTTGCCCACCCATCCACATGCTTTGATATTTACTCTGTGCAACGGATCTTCATTTTTTTCTTTGTCGGCAAGATTCAGCACTGATATGTTATCCATCTCAGGGATGGTTGTCGTTCTCAGCAATTCTGCATACTTGGGTAGTACCGTCAGCGGGTCTTCATAGGTAAGAATAACAGGTTTTACCGAATATACATCTTCATTTCCAACAAGAAGATGATTATCTTCCATACACAAAAAACGTAATGGCCGGGCAATTTTCTCTCCGAATCGATTACTATTACGTATATATAGTACATTTTCGTCTCTCAATTCAGTATTATCGCTCCCATCGCTTCCATCTCCATCATAGATTGCTTGGCAATAATCCCCAAACCGCTGAACAATGACTTTATCATCTGCGAATAAACTCTTTATTAGTTTAACTTGCTGTTTGTCACAGTCTTGAACTTCGTCAATAAAAAGGTATTTGAACCTCTTATCTGAGAATCTGCAAAAATCAAGCCCCTTTTCCCGTATATATCTAAATGCCAGGTCGTATGCATCTTCAAAAGATAAAATACCATCTTGGAACATCTCTTCTTTTAGCTTTAGATACTCAGCACCAGATTCAGAAGAAAAACCAATTGGTCTTTGGTCTGCTATGATTTGATTATTTAGCCAATCCACCTTAAAGGAAAGAATAATGTCCTTCCATTCATTATCAAGTATTTCTTTCTTTTTTGCCCTAATTTGCTGCACTATATTTCTGGGGATATTTGCGTAAACATGACCGCTCAACTGAAAATCATACCAAATAACACGTTTGCCTTTCTGCTTTATTACATTAGCAGCCTTCAATAAATCAACCCCTCCCCATGCATTTATTTCTTCTTCTCCTAACCTATGCTTTTTTGCTGCCATACGAGCAAAAACCAAACCTTTTAACTTGTTTTCAAAAGGTAAACTGCTATATTTCTTCAGCAGAACGGCCATGGCAATATCATTATCCACATATTGGATCTGACTTCCATAGAAATAATGAAGTGCCGCACCTGCAATGTACTTATGCAGAAATGTCTGTATAGTTCCGAAGAAATTAGGATAGCTGAAAAGCACTTCTGCTTTAGGTCCAACTTTTGCCTTTATTTCGTCAATGGCCACGTTGGTGTGTGTAAGTACGCATACTCCCCTTCCATCTGCCAATGGTAACTTGTTTGCAAGAATAATCAACTTTGCAAGCAAAGACGTTGTTTTACCACTTCCTGGACAGGCTTGGACATAGCAACTGCTATCCTTTTTGATAATCTCAACTCTTGGATTATCAAAAGGTTTCTTCTCTTTCAAAAGAATATCATGGGCTATTCTTATTTCATCATCTGTTGCGAATGACATACATCAAATACCTTTTTAAGAATTACGCAGTGACATATTCTATGGCTTCCTTTAGATATTTCATCCTATCGTCAGTCTCAATAATGCCTTTAACCTTTCCTTTCATCTCATCATTTCCTTTTACCGGCGGTAGCTCACCTGAAATCATCCCTGACAAATACTACGCTGTGATTGCTTTACTCACCACACCCTCATTCAGAGGCGCAAATATACGATAAATGTCCTCTCTTGTTGGTACATGTCCGTCAGGATAGTCCTCTTTCACCTTACTCCACAATTCTAGCAAGGTCTCGTCTGTCATCTCCAAATCCGGATTATCAGTTTCTATTTTTGCAGCTCTGGTAGCAGTAACCAACAGCCTATAAAGACCACTCCCTGCTATCTCATATTCCAAAGTCCAATCTTTGGGCAGGTATATTTTGGTCTTCCCTTTGTTGATTTCACTTTTCAAACGCTTAATCCGATCTTCTCTGATTGTCGAAAGCATTGCTTCGTCAAGCTTTGTCTTCTTATCATCCGTCAGAACTGCTTTCAAACGTTCAATAGTCTCTCCTATAGGAACAAAGTTCTCCGTCTTATTAGACCGAACTTCTTTTTCAAAAACAGTTAGACTACGGTACACATTTGCCATAGCTTCATAATCAACTTCTTCCGTGATGGCTTTTAATTCCGTAAGAACGGTATCTTTCAACCAATATTTAGGAATCTTACGGTCTTTACTATTGTCATCATAATATTCAAGAGCCTTAACATCGAGGTCAGATATGACAGCAATGGGTATGTCAAATGTTTTTTCATCCTTGCGCTTAAAGATATTAACATACCGTTTGTATGCCGTACTTCCCACATTAACAATAGAGACTCCATGTTTATGCAGATGCCTATCCATCAATTCTGCGATGGCTGGGATTAATAAGTTCTCAGCATCTCCCTCAACCATTATCAGTCCCTTAGCAAAGAAAAGGTTAGCTTTTATAGCATCCAGAAAACGTTCCAAAAAATTATAGTCAGCTGGATCCATCATCGTGTAATCCGCAGACATTGGATATGCTTCCTTGTCTTTTAGAATAATAAGGTTTTCAAGTCGTATTTTCGATGCCAACGTAATGCTATGGGTGGAAAGAATAAACTGTTCATTGTTTTGTTGGGAGGAAATATAATCTATCAACCTCAACTGATATTGCGGATGAAGGTGTGCCTCCAGTTCTTCTACTATCGCCAGCTTCAATCCTTTCTTCTGGTTGTTGAACAGAAGCATCTCAGCTGCTATACACAATAAGTTAAGCGTTCCGAGTCCCGACTTGTTACCCTCCATGATAAGATCAAGCAACCTCAATATATCTGTTAGTTCTCCACCAGTCAGCTTAATCTGGGCATTTCGCGGGTCTCCGTTAAGCAGGAAATGCTTTTTTAAGAACTTATTAATGTCTCCTGTGATAATAGAGCCATTACCCCCATCTTTGAAATAGTTCTCTATTTCTCTCTTTAAATTCTCATAGTCGGTCTCCAGTTTGTGCTTAGTGCTGTTTCCTTCAGCATCTTTTTGAGTCTTGAATAGTTCGTGTGCACCGAGGATTTGTGCCAACCTTGACTTATAACCATGAGTCATATCTGTAAGGGCATCCCTGAGAGGTTTGAAATATACCACCTTTAACAATTCTCGCGCTTCAGAGTCTATTCTGTCTGCTTGTCCTTCAATACCAGCTGTGAACGATGGCATAATGACGTTATCTTTCCTCTTAGCATAAAGCCATACCTTCAACAAATATCTTGTTTTATCATCGTTCCATGACAACCACTCCCAGAATAAGCCTGAGTCCTGTTCATTCAATCCGTCAAACACGCACTCTATTTTAAACTCTTCCTTTCTATTTCCGTTGACATCTTGATAAAAATCTTTATCATCAAACTGGATAAACTCTCCGCTTTGTGTCTTCAGAGCATATCGAATAGCATCAACGATGGCCGTCTTACCTGAGTCATTTTCTCCAATAAGCACGTTCACGCCTTCATGGAAATTCACCATTAGCCCTGGCTCACCATTAGGACCTTCGCAGTATTTCCTAAAATTCCATAGTTTGAGAGCAGACAGATACATTTTGACTTATATTTATATTACTCTAATACTACCCATACCCCATCATTATCCTTGCCTTCATGCTTCAGAATTCCATTCTTTTGCAAAGCGGAAAGGTCTCGTTCTATTGTGCGTTGGCTCACCGACAGCTTCTCCGACATTTGGCGACCACTAATTGTCGGAGACTCTTTGATGAGATTCAGTATTTTCTGTTGACGCTCAGTAATTTTCGTCTCCGACACGTCTCCGTCATTATCTCCGACATTTGTCATGTCGGTGGAGGCAAATATGATAGTCTGAAATTGAGTTGGAGTGGATTTGAAAATAGGTTTCAGTTCATCCCTATACCCATCCAATACTTTGGTCTCGTTGCAGATGCGTGTGAGTCCACTACCTCTTTTCTCCATATAGTCCAGTTGGGCCATGACATTTGCAAGTATTGGGTTACGTCTTTCAGAAGAAACGTCAGCGATGTCTAAGTCCTGAATCAGCATACCATTGTACATTCCACCAGGGGACGTGATTGTGAGACGGTCATCGTAGATATCAAGATGCACCTCGCCACCCATAACAGTATAGTCACGATGGATGAAGTGGTTAACCATAGCTTCGAGAATAGCACGTTCTGCATACTCAGGTTTGTTCTTTCGCCCATCAGGTAACTTCTCCCAGCCTTTTTTTGTGTTGGATTTCACAAAGTTCATGGATTCACGAAGTAACATGAGTACGTTTCCAGTAAACTCTGCATCATTGATAGTATCACCCTTTTCCTTTCCATCCCAACGTGTGCAGTATAGGCGAGATTGCCACAATGGGCAGTCATCGGCAAACAAGGCACCAGCATTTGTAAGGTTCTTTGCACCAGTTACCAATCCAAACGACAAAAGATATTTCTTGTCCCATTCTTGTTTGGTGCGGTCTTTGAAAGCATTTGCCAATATCGTAAAGGAGTAGTCCTCCGCATTATAATCTGTATGTAGAGAATCGAAAGTTTTGTTCGAGCCTTTAAGCATCAATCGTACCATTTGTTCTGCTGTTGCTGGTAAGCTCTCATCACCAATGCGAACAAAGGCGATACGCTGACCATCGCCAACATAGTAATATGGGGTATAATGTCCTGTATTGACTTTGAGCTGCAAGATATGTAAACCATCTGCAACATGAGGAATCAAATCCACCTCTGGTAAAGGATCCATATAGTCACGAATCTTACTACTGATAGCTTCACACACATGCTGTACATCATCAAGACCTCTGACAATACCATCATTATCAATGCCAAAGAAAAGGGAACCGCCCAAACCATTGGCAAAAGCACTTATGCTTTTCAACCAACTCCTAGGTTTCTTTTCTTCCAGCATCAACTTAAAATCGTATGCGGTACATTCTGCTATCAGAGTATTCAAATCCATTGTTATGATGACTACTGTATTATCAATCAGTAAAAACATTTCTATTCATAAGTACAAAATTACAACTAATTATCCGAAAACCAGCATAAAAGTCTTTGTTTCGTATAGTTCTAAGCATCATTGGTACACTTTTAATAGCAAATAGAACAAAAGAACTCAATTCCATCGCTATATATTCGTCATTTTCAAA
>CAJJNP010000028.1 GCA_905193145.1 uncultured Odoribacter sp.
ATCACCATCACTATTAATCCCATCAAACGCATCATCACATTATTTCCAGTTTCACCCAACAACTTAATTATTCGAGACGAACTTCTCAAAATACAATATACTAAAGAAATCACAACCACGACAGCAAAAACCATCATCAACTTCATCTCCCAACCTGCTGCTTTATGCCACAAAACAATGGCATTGGTTATTGTACCAGGACCACATAACATCGGTATTGCCAAAGGTGTCACAGAAATATCATTTACATAGCTCTTCACCTCCGACTCTTTCACTTTTGTTTTTACTAATCGCGCCTGCAACATATCCATTCCCATTATTAAGAATATAATACCTCCGACAATTCGCAAACTATCTATCGAAATGCCAAAAAAACGGAATAGAAAATCTCCCGAAATAGCAAACATCATCATAATCAAAAATGACACCAAAGATGCTCGCAAGGCTACTCTTTTACGCTCTGCCTCATCCAACTCCATTGTCATAGTCATAAAAACAGGCATCGCTCCTAAAGGATTCGTCAATGTAAAAAATGACGTAAAACACAATAAACCAAAGGTTAACAACTCATTCATAATTATTGATTTTTAACTAGCCGCAAAGATAGACATTCAAAATATAATTCCAATATCCAATATTACAATTCAGAACAAGAAATAATATTTCTTCACGCAACCATTCATCATTTTCTTCGTCTTATAAACGAAAACAGAAAGAATAGTAAAATGAAGAATAATAAAATTTCGCGCAAAAACATTGATAGAATACATTGGGTCTTATTTATCATCATTGTTGTTTTATTCGCAAATCATGAGGCCAACCGCCTACATCAACAGCAGCCTGATTTAGCAAAAAACATACATGATACTGAAAAGACCATCAGTGTCAGTTCCTTTTTCCCTATGCAAGCAAATCGCTGAATAAAAATCTTTCCCCTTAAAAGAAAGATAATCGCAATGTCTGAAGCAATTAAAAATTAAGTACGCACTCAAACGAGTAAGTACAGAATTTAAAGATTATACATTGACATCATGGGAGTCTTTATTTGGGCAATTATATTGCTATTTATAGCAATTGATATTTTTGGCAAAGACTTGATTTTCTTTATCATTATTTTTATCCCTTTTGGATTCTTCCAGACACTGATAAAAAATAAAAAGATACAATCATTGGTTGCAATAGTGTATAGTGTTGTTGCTTTGGCATCCACATATTTGTATCTCGAATGCATGTATAATAACATGTATAATAACTGACAAAATTTTACTCCACGCATCAATAGTCGCTTTTCCTGTCAAATATGTACAGTCTTTTTGTACGTTTTTCCGCTCAATTTTCAGTAAAACACATAGGCATATTTAACAAAAAAATGAGCCACAGTATTTTTGCAATAACTGTAACTCATTGATTTTCTTGCGGAAAGAAGGGGATTCGAACCCCTGATACCCTTTAGAGGTATACACGCTTTCCAGGCGTGCCAGTTCAACCACTCCTGCATCTTTCCTCGGTTGATTGCTGCAAAGATAGGATAAAAAGTAGAAAATGAAAAGTAAAAGATAAAAATTATTCCCATCTTCCAAAATTAGAATGGATATCCGATGGCAATATTCAATACCAACCCTTTCCAAAATTTATCGTTTATATTATAATAACCTGATTTTCCAGTATCATAAGGTGCATGTATTGGTATTCCCAAATCAGCACGCACAACAATAAAAGAAAAATCATAACGAACGCCCACTCCCGTACCCAAGGCAAGTTCTTTAGCCAAACCTTTTAGATTAAATTTTCCCCCAGGCCGTTGCTCCTCACTACGCAATAACCAAACATTACCAACATCCACAAAACAAGCACCTTTAAAATTCTCATATATTGTAAAACGATATTCCAGATTTCCTTCCAATTTAATATCACCTGTTTGATCTAAATACGAATATTTTGTTGCAACAGGATGATAACTTCCTGGGCCTATTGAACGCACTTGAAAAGCACGTATACTATTAGCACCTCCAATATAAAACTGTTCACTATAGGGCATCACCTTTGAATTGCCATACGCATAACCTATGCCCCCCATTACTCTTATTGCCAACTGGTTATTTCTATCCATTGATTTATATCCTATCAATTCCGTTGTAAGTTTCACGAATTGTGAATAGCGGTTATTCAAAAAAGTTTTACCCTCTTTCAATTTATTTCCAAACAATTTTTGAAAACCAGCGATAATATTACCAGCCTGCATGATAGACGTTTGCCAGAACAAACGATTAGGATTTCTGTAAGAAACCGCTCGATCATACGTATAAGTATATGACATTGAGGGTATGAATTGATTGCTAAAGCTCTTGGCAACAGTCGGATTGCGCATAGTAACCGAATCAAATACCTGAGAAGTCTTTAGTAAATAGGTATAATTCAATTTGAAAGGCACTATAGAATGATAATTCCTAAAAGAAGAATTAAAATCATAAGTTGCACTACCCCAAAACGAAATCATACGGAAATAATTATGACGATTCATCAAATCTGTTCCTATCTGAAAATGCGTTTGTTCATGACGATCTCGTTTAGATTGCATCAATTTGGGAACCAATAATCTCGGCACAGATAAATTAACATTCAAGCCTAACTCATACGAATTTATCAGGCCTGAATTACCTGTTGCCTGCTTATTACCACCAACTTGCCATTCATAAGAACCCGTTAATTTGACAGAAAAAGTCTCGGCTCTTTTAAACATATTTCTATTCGTAACTCCCAATGTTAACCCCGGTCCCAGCAAATTATTGGATTTAGATGAAATATCCATTTCAACCTCGGTTTCAATAGGCAAGGCAAACTCACCACTGATTTGCATATCCAAAGCTTGTTGAGAAGTCGTATCTGAAGCTGTTATAGCCATATTAGCAAATTTAAAGACACCTAATTGTACAAACTTTGCTTGTGTCCTACTTTGTCTTATTGCTGAATACAATTGTCCCGGACGCACTCTGACAGCTCTCATTAAAACATTTGGTTTCAAAGTCATAGGAGGTTCATAAATAATTTTTACACTATCAATCATCAAAGAATCGCATTCCCCTGTCCCGTCATTACCACTTAAAACAACCTCTACATTTTGTAACTTATAGGGTTTTAATGCACTTGCAGGAACACCTTGTTTCAATGTAATACGCACATCAGCTATTTTATTCTCTGACGTTGTATCCACCAAAAATTCGATATAATCAGGTTGAAAAAAATAGTATCCCCTATTACGCAGACGATCTGAGATACGCTGGCGTTCTTGGTTAAGCAAATTCACATCATAGCGGTCACCACTTTTTAATTCTGAAAATCGCATAGATGGACGCACAATAGAATCCATTGCTGGACTCCATCCCCATAACTCAATATTTCCATATTTAAAAGGTTGTGGCAATTCTACCCGATAACTAATCTTAGCCTTTTTAGGATTATGTTTTTTAGGAATCACTTCATACGATAATTTTGCACCATAAAAGCCAAAATCTTTCATACTATTTTCTACCATCTTTAAACGCAATTCCGGTTGAACATCTGAAATCAATACAGGCTTCTTAGATAATTTACGATATAGCCACCACTTTAACCCCTTTTCTTTTTTTATATTCCAGTTATAAATCCACAGACCTAAAGGAAAAGGAGAACGATAATAAGGAGAATAAAGCGGATTATTCGGCTTTACAGATAACGGCTCTGATGCTGCCGAACTCTGAGTACTATTCAATTTCACCTTTTCAGGAGTTTCAATATCCATATTCTTTACACCAACGTAAAGAATCTCATTTTCCCCTAATTTTCGTGTCGTTGCACATGACACGAAAAGGAAAAACACCCCCAAAAACAATGCCTTCAATAAAATTTGTTCCAACCTCATATATTCAGAATCCTCCATTATCATTTATTCTTCATTCTCATCTATATACTCACCTTCTACCCCTTCATCATCCTGCAACAAATCATCTTGCACCTGTAACTGTTCATCTTCTTCCCGCCTCCTCTTTTCAGCCCATCTTTCTTCTCGATTCTTATTCTTAAACAAATCTTTAAACTTACGGAAAGTTTTTCGCCAAACAACTCCGGCACCTGTCTGCACTACCTCCCCATCCAACACACTCTCATAATTTGAATGCCGGAAGACTTTTGCATATAAATTACGTTTCTTAGTCAACACATACTCTATCGAGATGTCATCCACTAGATTATCCTGCAAACTACTTCCCTCGCCCTCATTACCATCAGTTGATATTCGCCCGCCAATTTTCACTCTTACCCTATCATTAAACAACTGTCTTGAAAATTGATACGTAACATCTGTCTTCATCATATTCTCTTCCGTACCATGCGAATCAAACCCAACAGTTAATCCTGCCTTTCGCGTATATTTATTCAACTCATTTTCAACAAAGCTATAAATAGCATTATTGGCCATATTAGTATTATTAGTACTAGCCGCAGCTGCACCTGGAGCCGTATAGCTATTATATATCAACAGGTTCAATGCTTGTCTCGTCCTTTCTTCTGGTGAAAATGTAGCCAATTGATTCTGAATCACCATATCATTAGGTGCTGACAAGTCAAATGTTATATCTGGACGAGATAATGTATTTTCAATTCTAATAATAGATTCAAACACTACTTGCCGAGACTGATCCCCCTCTTCCACATCAGCTTTCACTTGCTCGGCAGCAGAAATATTCAACAATGGATTCATCATATTTCCTGTCCATTCAACAAAACTTCCACTCCGTATATTGAATTCCTTCTTACCGACAATGGGAACATTATATTCTACTGTTCCTCCAGTCAAAATATATTTACCAGATAAAGTCATTCCACTTTCAGGATTCGTTACTAACACAAGGTTACCTCCTCCCTGAATATTAGCATGATTTGTACCATCTTCAGACAGTTCCACTCCAGCCCGCACCTGATCACCTATTTCTATCTGCATTTTCATAGCAAAACTACTGGCATCCACCTTTGTCAAAAATACAGCCTCTTCAACCTCAACACTATCTCTAAATGAAGTAAAACGGACAAGATCTACACTTTTATCCTCTAAAGTTGGATCAGAACTACGCAATGTATATGTAATATCTGTACTATTCAATAAATTAATCCCCCCCGTCATATTTAAATCGGTAAAAGGACCTGTCAATTTTGCATTCATCCCAGCATAAGCCTTACCATAAATCATGGAAGTCTTATTTTTTTTCACATTTACAACTTCAAAATTCCTTGCATTCAACGACAAATCCATCCTCATCCGATCAAAAGGAGTCAAAGTCACTGCACCATTCAAGACCAACTCACTATTATTAGGTGCAATAAAACGATACTTATTAAATCTCAACTTACCACTCTTGACAGGTATTCGAGTCGAATCCAAACGAAATTTTGTTCCTAACATCACAACATCAACATTTCCCTCTTTAAAAGTGATTTCCCCATTCAAAGTTGGCTTTTCCATTGTTCCCCTCAAACGCATATCCCCTAACAACACACCACCTAAACTCATAACATCCTCAGGAATAAAAGCATTTACCATATCCAATGGTAAAGATGGAATTTTCACATCCAGATTTAATCGGGATTGCTCTTTAGAAGTATTAAACCCACCCTGTACAAATGCCTGATATATAGCATCAATACTCAATTTTAAATCAACATCATGCTCTGTAAACTGTTTGCCTAACAAATATTTTGTATCCAAATTTAAAGTACCTATTCGTTTCCCTTCATACCCTAAATCTTTCACCTTAACATTCCCATCTACACCCACCTGCTTTTGGAAAGTATACATCAGCAAATTGGAATTCAGTTCTCCACTCATTGAAGGCATCAAGGGCAACATTTTTGATAGTGCAGACAAATCAACACCTACTATATCCGTCAGTATCCTATCTACTCTTTCCCCTTCATCCGGCAATGATTGAATACTTATCAACTTATTTTGATATGCCATACGTAAATTAGCTCGTAATCTGCCATGTTCCCCTATATCAACTCTATTGTCGACATTCACCATCCATTGACTATAAGCTAAAATAGGATTCACGGGAAAAAAGCTAACAGAAACAACAGAATCCTTTAAAACTGTATTTACTCCTAACTCAAAGCCAACTCTATTTTTCTCATCCTTTTGCGTCAGTTCTACCCGGAAATGTTCCCCTTGGGCACGCCCTGTAACCCCTATATTAAACAATCCTTTCCAAGTATCCGACGAACTATTCGTCTGCATCGAATACATCAAGCTTTTACCGGTCTGCCAGACACCCACTTGCACAGAATCTAAACTTACAGTTCCAACATATGGTTGCTTCACAACAACGCCAAAACGCAAACCGCTACGACGGCGTGACACAATACCGGCATTCAAGCTCTTAAAACCAATTCCTTGCAGTTGCAAAAAACGAGCAATAGCATTCTTATTTGCTCCATTTATATCCAACGTAAAATAGGGTAAATCTTTACTTATCAAATCCATATTTACATTTCGTTGCTCTATTTGAGACTGTACAACCTCTGCAACCTTCTCCATGTGCTTAACAAACCCCAGCAAGGGAGCCTCTGTTTGAAATTTCAATAATAAATCTCCTGATATAATATCCAACCACGTTCCTTGGAATTCACTCCTCATCTTTACATCTAAATCGCCCAAATTATAACGCTTATAGGCATCCGAAATTTTCAAACTATCCAATTTCACATTCAACGAGTACCGTTCATCTTTACCAACAGAAGCCTCTAGCTTTATTCCGGTTCCTATGGCAAACGGCTCAGGCATAAAATGCAATTGATGCAAATCAATCACTCCTAGTTTCCCAGATAATGCAACTTTATAATCACCCAAAATAGAATCGCCTTTAAAAACTAATCCTAAAGGAGCTATTTTATCTTGACTCATCAAAGAGCCTCTCAATCGAGTTCTGTCTAACGAGACTCCCAAAGCTATTCGTTCATACGAATGGCCCTTATAATCAAACGCCCGAATCCAAGCATATGCTTCAGCCTGTGCAGAGCTCCAATCAAACGAATGTCCTGTAAGACGAATGCTACCTGTTGCTAATCCCAATGAATCAGCGGGCAAAAAACGATATATGGGGAAATGATTCAATACAATCTCGCCATCATACATTTTTTTGACAAAATGATAACCACCATCAACAGAAAGGCAACCCTCTTGGCAACACATTCTCAAAGTTCCCTGTAAATCGCCTTGTTTAGCATCAACTTTTGCCAATAAGTCCATACCCATTGGAATATCCACTCCAGAATCAGGTAGAATATAACGTAAAAATGATACATCAGGCAGTTCTCCTCGCAAAATAAGCGAGCCCTTCATCTTATTCATATTCTGAAAACCGGCGATACTTCCACTACCGGTAATCTTAAAATGCCCTGGCATGTCCAAAATCAACTGCCCCAGTTGAAAACGATTATCTGTCAATGATAATGAAGTATTTATCCTCATCTGCCGATTCCACAATTCCTGAGGTAATTCCGGATAAAAATATACAATATCCGACATACCAATATATCCAGACACAATCAACGATAAGGGGCTCTGACCTGGTAAATTTTGAAAATCAGCATCTGCTCCGGCTTCAATTTTTATTTTACTATTAGAAGTGCAAATATATCCACCTTGCAAAGAGGTCAATACAGTATCTAAACGCACATCACCTTGCAGCGATGTTAAAGTCACACCATCTTGCTGTGAAGCCCAAACATCTTTCAATTTTGCTCTAATACGAGTGCCCTGATTAAAAACATCCTCCACCCTGACTCCTATACCATACAACGCTATCATTGCTTTAGAAGCGCCCTGCTCACTCATATTAAACACACTATTATCCATGTTTACACAATTCACCCTCACAGTCCAAGGCACACTGATAATTGAATCATTTGTAACGGTCTCCGGTTCTTGCAATGTATCCCCACTTGCCGTTACAAGCCGACACCAGGCTCCAGATACAGCCAAAGAATCTACATCCACAATCTGAGTACCAAGAGCCAAGTCAAATCCGCTCACTTTGCCTTGCGCCAGTCCTGCATCCAAGGAAGGTATCGACTCCATACTCATTCGATAAGATATCCGGTCCAAAACCAACTGCTCGACAGATATCAACCAGTCCATTGGAGTTGATTGTGTTGTGTCAGTCTCTTTACTCACCCCGACATCCATAGAGACATCACCACCAGTCAATCGGATTGCATCCACATTTACCCATCTGTTCTTTAAATCTATTTTCCTGGCCTTCAAACTCAATGTATCCGTCAACACCTTCAAATTCATTCCCGTCGTATCATCTGACATTCCAAAGTTCACATGGCACAACCTCAACTCTCGTACGCTCAAACACTGTTGCAATATATCTTCAACTCCCACCTCCAAGTGCAAATTTCCCACTGCAGCCAATGTATCTGTCGGTGTTTCTCCGACATAGACATCTTGCAAGGTCAAATTTAAAGGATAGCCTAAACGAAATTGCCCGACACTGACAACCATTCCATAGTTATCTGCAACATAACCGACCGCTTTATCTTTTATATAATTCTGAACAAAAGGAAGATATAACAAAAAAACAATTAAAAAGGGTAACAATATAATTACCCCTATACTCCATAACAAATATCTCAAAATCTTCCTCATCATAATACACATTCCCTTAAATCAGGCCATCATTTCATTTATCTTCATCAAAGCCTCAGGAGTCCCTAAATCCATAAAAAAATCTCCATAACGAAACATTCGGACGTTATGCTTTTTTGCCTGAGCCAAATACTCATCTATTATTGAGAAGCATCCTCTCCCCTCTATATTCTTCATAAATTCACTGCTGACAATATGAATTCCACAAAAGCTATAACTCTGTGCTGTATAAAATTCATCATCCACGATTTTTTGTTCTCCGGTTAAACTATTTTCCCAACCCTTCAGTAATCCCTCGTCATTAAATCGCAAACCACGCCCAGGCACCGACTCCCTCACCACCAATGTTGCATAATGCCCAACATGTGCAGCTATCAACGTCTGCAAATTCAAACGAGAATAAATATCCACATTATGTATCAAAACATCCTCTCCCGGAGTAAACAACGACCTAGCTTTTAAAAGCCCACCCCCTGTATCCAACAACTTGTCGCTTTCATCCGATACATAGACATGCTGCTCCAGATACCCTTTATCTTTCAGAAAATCCTTGATCATATCGGCAAAATGATGAACATTCACCACAATACGCTTCACCCCGGCTGCTTTCATTTTTAAAATCACATGCTCCAATAGAGGCTTTCCACCCACTTCTACCATAGCCTTCGGACGTTCATTCGTCAAAGGTCGTAACCTTGTTCCTAAGCCTGCGGCAAAAATCATTCCTTCCATACTACACTTTCACCATTTTATTCTTTATCGCATACATTACCAAAGCAGCCGTATTGCGACAACCGGTCTTGCTTAATAAATTGGCACGATGTTTATCAACAGTCCTTTTACTGATAAACAATTTATCTGCTATTTCCTGATTAGACAATCCCAAACATACGTGATATAAAATTTCCATTTCTCGCTCAGAAATTTCATTATCACATACTTCCATTTCCTCTCGCCCCCCATCCCTCATATTATTTAAGATATTCATCAATAGTTCTTCTGAGAAATAATTCTCCCCGGATGCCACAGCTCGAATAGCGGCAATCACCTTTTCTATTCCCGAATTCTTCAAAACAAATCCTTTCACACCAGCATCTACCATCTTATAATAATATTGTTCTTCACCATACATAGACAATACAATCACTTTTAAATCCGGCTTGATACGCAATGCCCTTTCTGTTGCTTCAATTCCATTCATCTCGGGCATTTCTATATCCATCAACACCACATCACAATCTACAAAAGACAGATTTTCTAAAAATTCCCGTCCATTGGAGGCCTCATAAATATGGTGAACAAACTCCTGGGTAGACAACAACAATTTCAAACCTTCTCTGAACAATTTGTGATCATCAACAATATATATTTTCAATTTATTACCATTCATAGATTGTCCACTTTTGTACTACAAAAATACGAATAAAGTTACAAACATCAAACCCTGACATAAGCATTAGCTCGCATGCCTCGACCTTGCTCACTGACTATTTCTATATTTCCATTGACAGATTGCAAGCGATAGCGCATATTATTTAACCCCATTCCTCCACGTTGCTCTGCAGCATCCAATTCAAATCCAACTCCATTGTCTGTATATTCCAAAAAAAGTTGGTGATCGTCCAATTGCAAATCAATCAAAATTGCAGAAGCACCAGCATGCTTCAAAGTATTATTTATCAATTCACATACCACTCGATACATCACCACCTCCGTATTATATGAAAAACGTTCATTTGTCAAGTTAGTTGTAAAACAGACCTTAAATCCATCAGCTTGCCCCATCCGCTTTATAAAAGCTTCTATTGCATCTTTCAGACCAAAATTATTCAATATATGCGGACTGATATTAGCCGATATATCCCGAACACCAGCAATCGCTTCATCAACAGCCTGACGTAGATTCTGTTTTATCTTTTCACTAGTCTCCGCCGAACTCTTTCCATCCAGTCCAGACACCAACATTTTTATCACACTCAACAAGGGACCCAATCCATCATGCAATTCCTTTGCAAAACGTTGTCTCTCCTGCTCTTCAGTACGAATAACTGCCGCCAAAACCCGTTTCTCCGTTTCTCTTCTCAATTCATCCAAACGCCGCATAAACTGGAATATTTTCCTGATATAAAACACCCCTACCAACAACACCAAAGAAATAATAAATGCCAACCAGCGCTGCACAATTGACATCTGATCTTCCATCTCCGGATAAATCGTAGGCCACAATTCAAACACCCTTGAAACTGCCATCAAAAGAAAACCTATCGAAATCAATATCCATGATGAATTAAATTTAGTCCGCTTAAACAAACTGATAGCAATAGCCGCTGCTGCAACCTGCAACACTAAAGATACATACTCCAATACAATTGACACCATAACTAAAAATATTATTAAAAAGGATATCCGATTGCAATATTCCATACAGGCTTCCGGAAACCACTATTTTTATCAAATAAAACAAATCGTTGTCCTTCCTGTTGCGCAGGGTCATGTAATTTAAATCCCCAATCAAAACGCAAAAGAAGAAAAGTCACATTAATACGCATACCGGCTCCCACTCCCACCGCTATTTGCTTATAAAAATCCGATCCAAGCTGAGTAGCCGGACGATTCTCATAATTTTTTAAGTTCCATACATTTCCGGCATCTGCAAAAAGTGCACCTTCCAAAAGCCAAAATAATTTAAAACGATATTCCAAATTCGCTTCCAATTTAAAATCCCCGACACTATTGGGATAGCTATCCTCGGCCCGATAACCACCAGGTCCCAATGTCCGCGAATGCCATGCTCGGATATCATTTGCTCCACCGCAATAATAAGCTTCTTCAAACGGTATCGCCTTCATATTTCCATATGGAAATCCACATCCTAAAAACAAACGATATACAAGTGTATTCGCCCGATTTATAAAATGATTAAAGCGATATTCTCCATCCATTTTTATAAACTGAGCATAACGCACTCCCAAAGCTTTATAAAAACGCTCTCCATCTGATTCCGAACGACTTTTTCCAAACAACTTATTAACACCCAACAAAAAATTTCCAGATGTTTCTATATTTCCTCTAAAATAATTTGAACTTTCCGTACTATTAACTGCTCGATCCGTGTAAACTGCTAAAAAATTAGCAGACAATATCATGTGATCAGTATAAGCACTCTTTACATATTGATTTTTCAATCCATCAATAAAAGCCCTATCCACCTTAGGCATCATTACATAATTCAAATCAAGCAAATCAAGACCATAACTCCACTTATTGTTCGCATGCTTCCAATGATAACCAAATTTAGCACTAGCCACCTTTCGTCTATAAAACTGGGTCCGTTCCTGGCTATAAGACAAAGAAATAGACGTTTTAGGAGCATAATCCCTTCGGAATCCTGCCAAACGAAATAACGGCAACCAGAATTGCGGAGTCACTAATCTTAATTCAGCACCTACTTCTGTAGTACTAAATATTTCATTTTCTTTCAATTTCTCTTTTCTCAACGCCCCCCACATACTCACTCTCAAATTCTCACCTCCATGAAAAATATTTTTATGATTATATGAAAAATTCCCCCCCACTCCTATATTTCCGGAATTATTCGTTCCTTCCAAAAACACATTATATGCCTGCCTCTTCATTGGTGTCAACTGAATTTCACAATCCAAATATAAATGACCTTGAGCGTCAACCCTTTCATGAAAAAGAATATTGATAAACTTAAATAAATTCAATGCCTGTAAACGTGCATAAGAACTTACCACTTTCTGTATATCATACAATTCCCCACGTTCAAACTGAATACTCTCCAATATTACCTGAGGTTTTATTTTCAAGTTATTATTATACAACACCTCATAGCCATCATATATCTTCTTGGCATACACCTCTGTTGTAGGGACTCCCGCCAATACCGGATCATAATCCATATTCACTCGGATAGAACCTATAACATAAGTTTTATAGGCATTACTATCAGGTAAACTATTGACTATCCCCATCGACAAATTTGCTTTACCAGGGGCAACAGTAACCGTATCTGCATAATATTGAATAAGATGCTTTGAAAAATTGTAATATCCTTTTCCTCTTAATAATTCTGTCACCCGCTCTCGCTCACTCTCCAACACATCTACATCCATCGGCATGTCACGTTTCAATAAAGAGCAAACAGTATCTCTCATCACAATTTGATACAAGGGAGTATTTATTGGTAATATCTCGTTAGCAATCCCCGAATCAGCCCGGAATGTCAATTCACCGACACGAGTTACCTCTCCCATTTTTATATGATACTCCACATTGACCTTCTGCTTATAAAACAGCACAGAATCCGTAACCTCCGCATTATAATATCCTTTATTATTCAAAAATAGCTTCAATTGCTCGACACTCCGTTCCGTTAAAAAAGAATCATACACAATCGGTTCCTCACCAATTTTACGCAACCACTTATTAAATTTCCTTTCACCATTCCGACCACTAAGATTATATATTCCTAAATGAAATCGAGCCACCCCTAAAATTCTAGTATTAGGTTTCTGCCTGACTGTTTTCTTTAGTTCAGAGATACTCACATCCTTACTGTCTGTCACAATCTTAACACGATTCAGCAAATACTCATTCTCTCTCAAATACTTAGTCGGAGCACAAGAAAAGAAGAGTACTAAAAGGCAACAAAGCAATATAATCTTATATGGAATATCTTTCTTCAATTATCAAAAAATGTTACTATTTTTGCACATAATCATTATGCCTATGTTAAGCAAACAAGTAACAAAAATAATCCAAAACCTTGAAAAAAAGAAATTCAGGGAAAAATATAATCTCTTCAAAATTGAAGGAACAAAACTAGTTAAAGAACTGCTTCATTCTCACTTCAAAATTCGGCACATCATCGCTTTCGCCGAATGGATAGAACAGAATCAGTCTCTTCTTTCCAATACAAGTGTATTGGAAGTTACTCCTCAGGAAATGAATGCCATTTCCAATTTCCAATCTCTACCAGAAGTCATAGCATTGGCAGAAATACCTGTTCATCTATATTCTAAAGACAAGGTTGAATCCACCTTGTCTCTTGCCCTCAACGGAATTCAAGATCCGGGTAATTTAGGCACTATTCTCCGCGTAGCCGACTGGTTTGGAATTCGTCACATCTTGTGCGACCACGACTGCGCCAGTGCATACAATCCCAAGTGTGTACAGGCAAGTATGGGAGCCATATTCAGAGTTCATCCCTATTACCTGGAACTGCCGGAAACCATTCAAGAGTTAAAATCCTCAAACTATCCTATTTTTGGCACATTTTTAGATGGTAAAAATATTTATACAACAACATTAAAAGATAGAGGCCTCATTATTATGGGAAATGAAGGCAAAGGTATTGCCCCTAATATTGAAGCACTAACTGATACAAAACTGACCATTCCCAGTTTTGCTGCCACAGACGAAGGTTCTGAATCCATTAACGTTGGAGTTGCCACAGGTATCATATTATCAGAATTTAAGAGAAGGATTTACTAGACATAAATATAGTTAAACATAAAAGACACGACATGAAAAAACTAGTACTATTATTACTTGTATGCTTTATCGGCTATGCAGCAAAAGCAGAAATGCCTATCAACATCGGTATCCACGGCGGAACATCCAGCAACCGTATCAATTTCCGCGACCTCACCAACATACACGGCTCCCGTGCTTCACAGGGCTATATGATAGGAGCCTTTATGCGCATCAATCTGGGTGGCTTATACTTAGAGCCGTCACTCAATTTTGCCCAGAAAAAAAGTATTGCAGAAGGCAACAGAACATCTGTAGCCGATGTTAATCGCCCGACCTATACCATCAAGAACAATACGTTTCAAATTCCGATCATGTTAGGATTTCAATTAATTGACCTTTCTATTGCCAAAATCCGCTTGTTTCTCGGACCACAGTTCTCTGCCGGCAAATTAAAAAATCTGAGAAATCTAAGCAATGAAATAGAACCGAACAAATCCTATTGGAGCGGAAAAGTAGGTGTCGGCATCGATGTATGGAAACTGACTTTTGATGTTGACTACGAAAAGGGATTACAAAAGATGGCTCATGAATTAAAAGCTCCACGCTCTTACAACTTTACCTTAGGATTAAAAATCATTTAATTCATTTTCCCCTGATACTCAAACGAGGGCAACCCCAAATGGTAAGTTGCCCTCGTTTTTTTATATCACTCGCCATATTGAAACTGTCAGTTATTTTCTTTATTTTTGTAGCAAACAACATAAAAGGTTATGAACAGCGACAATAAAAATCAGGTAATCCGCTTTGATTGGGCGATGAAACGCCTTTTAAGGAACAAGGCAAATTTCAGCGTACTTGAAGGACTGCTGACAACATTATTGGGAGAAAAGATTGTCATAAAAAAATTACTTGAAAGCGAAAGCAATCAGGATGATGAATTTGATAAATACAACCGTGTAGACATATTGGCGGAAAACTCCAACAATGAACTTCTACTGATTGAAGTGCAGAACAACAACGAATACGCCTACTTCCAACGTATGCTGTTCGGAACATCCAAACTCGTCACGGAATACATCAATAGAGGAGACAGCTACGACAACATACGCAAAGTGTATAGTATCAACATTGTCTATTTCTCGCTGGGACATGGTAAAGATTTCGTATATCATGGCAAAACAGAATTCAGAGGCATTCATACTCATGACATATTGGAACTCACCCCCTTTCAAAAACAGAAATTCAAAGTGGATGCTGTAAGTCGATTATTCCCTGAATATTATATTCTAAAAGTAAATGACTTCAATCAGATGGCTAAAAGTCCTTTGGAAGAATGGATATATTATCTGAACACCGGAGAAATCCCCTCAACTGCAACAGCTCCCGGTCTGGAAGAAGCTCGTCAACGACTGAAACTGGACAACATGACAAAAGACGAACTATCAGCATATTACAGACACTTGGACAACATCGTCATTCTCCGAGACAATATCTACACCGAGCGGGCTGAAGGAAGAGCCGAAGGAAGAGCCGAAGGAAGAGCTGAAGGAAGAGCCGAAGGAAGAGCCGAAGGAAGAGCCGAAGGAAGAGCCGAAGGAAGAGCCGAAGGAGAAAAAATAAAAGCCGAACAAGTTGCACAATATCTCAAGGCGGCAGGTTCATCCGTCGAATTAATCATAGGGGCAACCGGGCTGACTCAAGAAGAAATCGAAAATCTGTAATAGCATACCCCCTATTATTAGAACTGATGAGATTTAAATCTCATCAGTTCAATTGGAAATACTCTAGAATCTGTTCTAGTATAGCATCTTTCAAAATCACGTTTTTATCCTTATCCAACAGATAGAGCGTCGGGCTTGCTACTAGGTCGTATACCTCTTCTTTCGTGATTACCTGACCGGCATCATACCCACTAATCCATTCTTTGGGATACCAAGCAGCCCGCCACATCACCAAATCAGCATCCGGATACACAGACAGAATAGCCAGCCGTCCCCCGGCAATCCAATCATAAAATTGTCCAACCGATGCCAAGCCATCATGCACCCGCCGACACTCATCACAATCAGGAGCATTAAAAAAAAGAATAGTAAATTCCGCCTTCACCTGCGAGAGCCGTCCATTCCTACCGTCAGCCAGCGTATATGCAAAATCCTCAGCCTTTCTGCCGGGACGGTTTTTCCTTGCCAACCGCAACAACTGTGCCGGTCTCTCTTTCTCTTCCGACGTGAGAGCCTTAGATACCTGAATATACTCCAATACCGGAATATAAAGTTCGCTATTCCGCAAAGGCGAATTAGGATCATACAGATACTTCTCGTACAATGTCAGAAAATAGTCCAGCATCTCCCTGCCTCCTTTTTCTGCACTTGCCAACATCTGTTTCACAGCCTTATTCCTTTGCGGAGCATAAGGCAATATCTCTATAAAATTTGCCAACGCCTGCTCTGTCAGTTCCGGCTGCCTCATCATTTCTGCATCCTCAAACCGGAAATACTGCCAATAATTCAATGCCAAAAAATCCGCTCTTGCAGCCGGATCGGTCAACACCATCGGCACTTCCGGCAACCGGAATTTCTCCTGCCCTTCGACAGCAGATACCAACAGCATCCCGCACAACAGTATCAAGACATATTTCATAATCCTACAATTTTACTCCACGGCAGGTACCAATACCAAATCAGGATTACCCATCAAGATCGCCAGACTCAGCACGGAACAATGATATACCTTGCCCTCATGGGTATAATGTAACTCTATCTCATCCGCATCCCAGTTGAATCGATATTCTTTACGCAAACGCAATTCATATTTCCCATCAGCAGTAATCGTCATTGAACCGATACGGCTGCCATCCAGTTTACGCTCAAAAGACACGAAAGACCTTACCGGTATCGGTTGATTTACACCATTCTCCTCATATTGGATTGTGCCGGAAATTACCTGATTGACAATCCGGAAAGTCTTGTCAAAAAATACCACCATCTCTTTATCCGATGAAATCACCACATCACCTCCACTCACGGCAGTAGCGGTCTTAAAAGGTAATGTCTTATGCTCTCCACTCTGATTTACACCGGAGGTCGCATCCTTATGCACCACCTCATCTGTTCCATAACTCCGTTCTTTCTCACGATCGGCATCCACCATATAGATAAATCGTCCTTCCACATCCGGGTCTTTTTTCAGTTTACCGTCTGTCAGCTTACACTCTGCCAGTCTCTCCTCGTCAATCTCCAACATTGGTGCATCAATATAGATTTCAAAACTATTGCCGAATGGATCCACGGATTTCTTGTCAGTCCCCTGAAAACTGGTCACGTCAAATTCAATATCCACCCGCTGATTCGGACCGTATTCCATTTTCACCTCATCAACAGACTCCGCTGTTGTTCCTGAAGCATCGGTTCCCGAATCATTGATGCGTGCAGCAAACCGAAATGGATTGTAGTTTGCCAACTCAAAGGTCATGGAGCGATACGTATTCCCCTGATAATTATCGCTATTGCCTGGCTGGTTCGATGCAATACGGACAACCTCCTCGCTGTGCGGTCTGTTTGTCTGCAGATAGATTTTATACTCGCTTTTACCGGGCTCATCAGGCTTGAACTGATACACCCGTCCGCCAGAGTCCCATAAATCTTCCCTTACAAGCTCAAAAGTACACTCTTTTTGTATTCCCAAAGAATTCACTTCTTCATCCGTATAATGGTCCAGATTTTGCGAATAAAGCAAAAATTTATCGTACATTCCTGCCATAAAAGGCTTGTCTTGCTCCTTTAATTCTATGGTAAATTCCACCCGGGCATTCTTTTTCTGCGGCACCAGACGGTAATAAACCATTTCATCCTCAGCCAGACCGACCTGCCCTCCGCTATAGGATTCCAAACCTGCTACAGAAATGGCACGATTAACTGCCGTAAAAGTAAAAGTCTTCTCCAGCGACTCAAAGAAAGGAGCTTCGATTTTCACGACATCATGAGCATCTTCCGACTGATTAAGACTGGTCTTGAAATAGATACGCTGCACTCCCGGAGCCTCTACCCGATGTTTGTATTTGTATCCCCATTCATTAGGCTCCCCGAAATCGGGGTCTGTATCCGTAATTACAGGCAGATCCATTCCCGATGCCGACCGCACATCCAGTTCACCCACTCCAATCAGTACATCCATCGGAAACAGTTCCTCCGGACAGCTTTCCGGTACCGTAAACATCAGGGTCACATGCTGTCCCGCCTGTCCCATCACCTCGGTCGACACCCACGTCGGTTCAAATCTTTGGGTCTTTACCATCACCACCTTTATCTTCCGTTGCAAACGACCTTTCTTCACCAGCAGGGTACCTTCGCGTTTTTCAGCTTCACCCATGGGAAGGAGCTGAATCACGATACTGCTGTTACCCTCGGTACTGAACAAATTGCCGGGATTTTGTCCTGCCACGTTGTTGCCGTCCAACCAACTGACCTCCGGTTTGTCCTCCTCTGTCAAAGGATTTCCGTCCAGACGCTCCAGCTTATAATACAAGGTATAGGCAGGGTCTGTGAAGTCTCCTCCAATCACCACTCCGGTCTTTTCTACAGACAGTCTGTATGTATTATCCTGCACCGAAGCCACCTCATCGCTGACCGACACCCACACATTATTGGTTGCCGCAGCCTTCACTGCTTCCGCAAATGTATTCTGACCATAAGAAAGTTTCCCGACAATATTCAGTCGATAGGAATAATTCCTCCGAATCATCAATTGGTCTCCGTTTTCATCCACCAGCATCACCCGGTAATACTTCTCCTCACCGGAACCCGGTTCATATCCCCGGATAATCACACTTACAGGGTTTTCCTGCGAATTTTCGCACTCAAAGACATATTCCGACTCACTGGTCGACACATCCATGATATCGCTCAGCCGGGCATCATTGACAGGCAGTGTGACATACGCTCTGTCTCCGGGCCAGTCAAACGACTTCTTTTCCGCATCATAAGGGGCTACCGTACCGAAGGCAGGAGTGTTATACGTCACGAAACCCGTTACCTCCAGCCACCCATTACCGATAGGATTATTAATTGTCACCTCTGCCTGGTTGCGCACCAAAGTAATCGTTTTCCCCGACAACTCCTTGTCTATAGTTTGATCATTATTCGTAGAGGCGAATCTTCCCCAATAGATCATCTTGCCGGACGAACCCTCCAACGTTGCCATGGCTGCGGCTTCCGGTTTATTCCTGAAATTATCTTCCGGAAAATTGGACATATTCTGGTTCGCCACAAAATGAATGATACGGGTATTGTGGGGAACAGCGGCTTTCAGTTTGCCACTGACAGAAAAGTCACCGGGCTCCTTTTCCAAATCCGCTTTTGCAGTCGAAATGAACAGTCCGTAAGCATCGAAACAGAAAAGCGTCATATTCTGGATGCCGCCTCCGTCCGGGTCTACGCTACGGGTCTGCACTTCTGTCATTCCGGGGATTTCCACACCGAAACGGATTGCAACATACCCTTCTGGCACTGTCTCTTCCCTCTCCATATCCACCTGCTCGTTCTGACAAGCCGACAACACCGGCAACAACATCAAAACGACCATTACTGTTTGCAACACTTGTTTTATCATAACTGTCTCTATTAGTTCCTTTGTTTATTGACTTTGGCCTTCCCTGACACATAGGCATCCCGGATGCAACGTACGGAAGTCCCGCTCGTGTTATTTTTGGAATTTAATACCGGTCCGCTGGCAGACATATAATATTGCGCATTCAGCAGATAATCGATGGCATCTGCCTGTTGGCTTGAAGTTCCCTGAAATTTTATGATAATATTTATTTCAGCTTCGGTAGGCAGGCGCCAGTCGTCCAATACGATTTTTTCTCCGGTTTTCGGGTCCTTATACACCTCCACATATTGCTTGCAGTGCTCTCTGAACACCTGTAATTTTTTATCATCTGTATTAACATATGACAGATTACCCGCATCTGTATTCAAGAATCCCAAACGGGAAGCAATCATAAACGAAGGCGACACCAATTTGGCATTGTCGGCTCCGGCATCCGTAAAACCCTCGCTGTTCATACGGGGTCTTCCCACAGTATATTCATCCGAAGATGAGGTCAACTGAATATGGTACATTCTGGCATTACCATCGCTTTGAGCACTTTTCTCCTGCAGTCGTCCACTCCTATTATAGTAATAATAAGAAATATCCGACATTCCGCTTGCTTTGGGTTCATCCGCCACCTTCGAACGCCAGAATCCGTCTGAAGCAGTATTGTACTCATATCGACCTGCCCATACATATTCTGGTTTCAACCAAGAACCGATGTTCTCAATCTCCAAGCTCACCCCTGCGATCCGATCCCCTTTGTATTCATACGTCGTCGGTTGGCTGTCATTTGTTTTAAAGTCATCCCGGTACGAATACCAGCTTTGGATGTTGGTGATATATTCCAACGGATATTGCGCCACAATCACTTCGTGCGAAAGATTGTCTGTCCTGTTCCACACCGTCAGCTTGATATAGCGGATGGTATTGTTTGTCGGGACCGGACTGTGCAGTTTGATATTTCCGGTCAAATCGCCTGTCGGCACTGCTTTCACGCCGTGATTCCGGACGGTCTGCCGCTGTCCGAACTTGTCTATATAATACACTTCGTCCACATCCACGGTAACGTCTGCCGACGAAGCGAAATGAAGAGTTGTATTGTCATCCGCAATATTAATCATCTCCACAGAGTCCGTATTGACGGTCAGATATTTCGGACGGTCGGTCTCTCCGCCTACATTTATCACTTTCTCGGTCCAGGGACGTACATCATAAGAGATATTATCCAACGTCAACGGTTTGTTCATATTGGCTGCCCCCGGAGCATTCACTGTCACCGTCACGCCATAATAGGTGTTCCTGTCCAGACGTTTGGCTTCACTCAATGGAATTTTATAGTACGAATTCGGATATTCTTTGCTTTCATCGTTTTTCTCCCTCAAAGGGATATTCACCACCAGGCAAGTCTCCCTGTCCAACGGTTTGTCCTCCCAAAAATTACTATAGGAATAGGCAGTAACCGTTATCGTATTGTCTGTCGCCCAATTGAAATAGCTGCCGGCTGTCAGGTCCGGGGTTCTTAATTCTGCATCCGTGACCTCCACCTCTCCAAGCAACGGCGTAATATAAGCCATGTTCATCAAGTAGTAACCTTCAGTCCCCAATTTCCGGTCAAATTCCACCTTCTCCCCCTGCCTTATCGTGACTACGATTTTTGCGGCAGCCCTCCGCAACACGACGTTCAGCTCCGTATTGTTGGCTTCCACACCGTCAGTCAAGGGGATTGCCATCGGCGACTGCGGCTCGGCTTCTCCCTTCACATAGGCACACCCGTCCATCAGAAAACAGTCGGGGGCTTCCTGTATATCCGGAGCACCGGTCATGTGGATGCGCGGATCCTCCTGCTTCAAGGTTTTTATCTCCGCCAACGTCTTATCTTTAAAAACACCGGCATCCAGCGTACTGTTTGCCAGCAGATACACAAAATACTTCTTGTCCTTTGAAAAATCGCTCCGTTTGACAGCCAGAGTTATTTTCCCGTCACCGTCACCGTTCACTGCCACCCGTTCGTTGTGTACATACTTACCACCTGTTTCCTCAAAAAACAACACATCCAGATGCCGTATACGGGTTTCCACTTCATTATCTTGCACGGTGGAGGCACGGCTCACCGTTTCCTTTCCGGAAGTGATGTTCAATATCACCTTGTCCGTTGCGTTGCCATCCTCTATTTTCGGAATGGCTTCCTCCCGACTGCAAGCCACCCACAACAGTGCTGCCACAGCGTAAATTATGCCGAATACAATCCGTTTCATACTGTCAACTATTTACTTTCTACCTGTTCTATCAAAATCCTGTCCGTTTTATCTCCGCTGTTCGGCCATCCGGTATTGCCGCCCGAACCGCCGTTTATCAACAAATACTGCGCTTCCTGCGCATAAACAGGCGTAAAGGTGATTCCCAGATTAACCGTCTTGCCCACATTTTCCGGCTTCAATGCCACCACTTTAATCGTATACCAATCCGGAGCCGCTATCCACTCCTCCGGATCGGTCAGCCGCCTACTCGTGTTGTCGTATACCCTTACTTCAAAATCGGTTTCCGGAGCATCCAATACCGGTGTCCATTTCTGCCCTGCAGGAGCCGACATCTGAAACATTGCCACAAAAGCCCCCGCTTCCGGATTGTCGGCAGAATACCACACCTGCGGGTCGGTACGCTCCCCGAAATCCTGTGTTTCCAGCGGATTGGAAGATGTGGGATATTCAAATGTCAGTCCTCCCTCCCAATTGTCTGCCCTCGTCCAGTCGGCTACCGTATACTCCACGGTTATGCCGCCGCTGTTGCGCATCCTGCAACAAACCGCATAATATTTATTCCGGTCTATCGACGGCAAATACACCGTCCCGGTCTTGTCCACCCCGCCAATCCGGTAGCTTATCTCCAATACGTTCCCCTCTCCGCTCCCCTCCACATCCCAAGATGCGGAGCCGTATGCGTTTTCAAACAGATAAAAAGGGGCTTGCAGCACATCGGTATAGTTAGCGGGGTCTTCCGGCTTTCCGTCCTGAAGGAATTCTTTACATACATTCCCATTCACCGACAACCCCATATCGCTACCCCTGGCAGGGATTTTTTCCAGCGTTCCCGGTTCTTGCGGAGCCAGATAATTGAGAGCCCTCAAACCGGAACCTTTCAATGTCAGCCCCGTCACCGACAAGTCACCGGTCTCGCCTGCAGCCTTCGCTGCAAACACCCCCAACTTCGCCACCGAACGCTGCAATTCGAAATCCACCTTCTGGCTCAACAGCGTATGTCCTTCATGCCCCGACATATCCGCACCACTGCCCGCGGCATCCGTTGCCACATCCAACTCCACTCTTCTATGAACGAACATCGGCAATCCTCTCTCTTGGTCCAGACTGGTGAAAGAAAACCGCTTCAACTCTCCTTCTGTCGTCTCATCATTCAGTATTTCACTGCTTCCGGGAGTCACCATCGCCCCCTCGTTCGTCACCACATAGAAATCCACTGTCTGTTTCGTCAACGAAAACATCTTCAGGTCCATCAGAAAACGCTCCGGCGAAACCACCGGTTCAGCCGTATAATAATGTCCTGCCGGTTCGCCTCCGACAAAGGCATACACCCGCAACGTATTGATCGCCGCCTCTGCACCGGTAGGCGTTTCCTCACCGGCACGGGAGCCGACACTCATCAGCACACTGACATTCCGTTCGCCAAAGGATGGTCCGTCATCCTTATGGCAACCTGCCGGAAGAACGGCACAACAGACAGCCACCCATACCGTCAACCACATATTCCGCATCTTTCGCATAACTATTCAGATTTAAAATTCCGGTTTAACATGTTCCACATACCAGTCGGGCAATGTAATCTCGACACCCACCGCCTTGAATTCGAACCGCAGCGGTATCAACACCTCCTGCTTCGAACAGTCCACCTCGGGGTGGGCTTTCAGAAAATCGGCAAGGTTCACCTCTGCCAGCACGCTGCCGTCCGGTGCACGCAGAATGATATCCACTCCCGCATGGTCCGAATGGCGCATTATATTTGTGCGGGACTGCAACATCCCGTTCCTATATTCCGTATCCAAAATGTAATCCGTCGGCTCGCCGCCTGCACGGTTTTCAAAGTCTGTGTAAGGCAACACACCGCTCCACTCTATCGTCGGGTAACGGCTTCCCTCCACAATTCCTGCCACTTCCACCACCACTTTATAATGTGAGCTGGCAAAATCCAGCGTCTTAGTCACATCCTCCCCTGTCACCGTCAAAGTCAGGGATGAATAATACAGGGAATCATTTCCCCGTATGGTCCTGTTTTCAAAATATTCCTTGGCGGCATAGTGCATCTGCGCATAATCCGCACCGCTCAAATCATTGGTCCGGGAATTTCCCGTATTACCGAAACAGATCACCCGGTAGTCGCCCAACGGCAAATCCGGCAACACCACCCTTCTTTCCTTCAACTCCCGCTCCGACACCTCCAATGTAGTTGTCAGATTCTTGTTTTCATCAAAAACATACAGAACCGCATTCCGGATCTTCTCGTTGAAAATCTCCGACGTTCCGTCCCCCTTATAGCTCATCAACAGGGTGATATCACTGAAACAACCGTCCAAATCCTCCTTTATACAACCACCCAGTCCTACCATCACCAACACCATGAACAAGATTTTATTTACCGTTTTCATATCCGTATGTTTTTCTACAACATCATTTGTTTTGAAGAATAGGTAGCCGGACCTCCCCGGCTACCATCGTATTAAGTCCAATTAAAATTGAGGAGTAACAACTTCCACTACCCAATCAGCAACAGTCACAGTCACCTCAACACACTTAGCCGGCTGCTCCAAATCGTTATCGTTGAATTCAAAAGAGAGTCGGTAAACCTTTCCGGCTTCTAATTCATTTACAGGAGTACCCTCTTTAAGCAAACCTCTTGCTACAATATGGAGAGGAACATTATCTCCTCCGGCAGCCGGAACTCCCTGCATCTGCAACAGGATATGCGGGATAGTGGCACCGGCAGCTACGTGATAAACATAAGCATCTTTACCTTCACCCAAAATGTCAGCAGCGGTCTTCTCTTCGGCAGGCATCAATTCAACACCTGCAAAATCATCATTTGTCCAACCCGATGTCAGGCTTTCGAAAAAGTTTTGTGAATTGCCGGTTGCCGGTACATCATAGAAAGAAAGTTCTCCGCTGTATGTACCATCCAATTGTACGGCAGGATAATAGTTGTCGATAGCTATTTTATTCAATAAAATTTTGCTGTATTTTGCATCTGTCTGAGGATCAACCTTTGCATATTTGAAACCTGTCACCTCGATACGTGCAATCAACGGCTTAACATTAATAGCTGCTGTATAAACATTTGTATGCTGTTCATCATCAGCACTTCCTTTTTTAACAAAATTTCCGGTGCCATACAATGTCAGGTCTTTTTCATCCTGTTCTTCACTCATCTGGCATATCAAAGCTTTCAGAGCTGCCAAAGTAGAACAGCCATCCAATTGTTTTTTCAATGCACCTTCCACTCCACCCACATTACCGATAACGATTGCCTGATTGGCTGCTCCGTTCACAAAGTGGAATGTTTTGCTCAAAGTAGTTGCATTATAATATTTCTCTGCATTGTCTTTCTTTCCTTCCGGAGTCAAATCATAACCACCATACAGGTTTGTTCCATCGGTAAACACTACATAATAGTCATTCAAAGTCACCTTCTTGTTTCCCTCTGGAATTTGCGTACCGGTACCCTTGCTCTGCGGCAAAACATTTGCCAATGAAATCGTTACACTCTTCGATTCTTCGTCTTTGAACAAATCATCGCCATCGTTGTTACAAGCTGTCAACCCAAATCCCAGAGCTGCCAGCAAAACCAAACTTCTTAGTTTCATAATCTTCTGATTTAAAGAATAATTAATAAAATTGTCTAACACTATTTATCTACATCATTTCAACTGTTTCAAATTACCTTCCGCTTCCACATGTCCCGCCTGCAACGCCTTTTCAAACCAACCGATGGCCTCTTCCTCATCCTCCAGCCTCATATAGCCCACACCGATGGAATTGAATGTACGGTCGTCCTTGCGGTATTCAAGCAGCATCTC
>CAJJNP010000029.1 GCA_905193145.1 uncultured Odoribacter sp.
GTGTCATTGTGGTAAATATAAGAGAATCCGTTATAAAGGAATTGTTTGTGACCGTTGTGGTGTGGAAGTTACTGAAAAGAAAGTACGCCGTGAGCGCATGGGACACATTCAGTTGGTGGTTCCCGTGGCACATATTTGGTATTTTAAATCTCTTCCCAACAAGATTGGTTATCTGTTGGGATTACCTTCCAAAAAATTGGATGCCGTTATTTATTACGAGCGTTATATTGTGGTGCAGCCCGGTATAATGGCAGAAAAGGGTATTGCAGAGATGGATTTGCTGACAGAAGAGGAGTATTTGGATATTGTAGATGCTTTGCCAGCAGAAAACCAGCATTTGGATGACGAAGATCCGAATAAATTTATAGCTAAGATGGGTGCTGAAGCTATTCAGATGTTGTTGGAACGTCTGAATTTGGATGACTTGTCTTATGAATTGCGTCATAAAGCTAATACTGAAACATCTCAACAACGTAAAAATGAGGCTTTGAAGCGTTTGCAGGTTGTTGAAGCTTTCCGTGAAAGTAAGGAAACGAATAAACCGGAATGGATGATTGTAAAGGTGTTGGCTGTCATTCCTCCTGAGTTGCGTCCTTTGGTGCCATTGGATGGTGGTCGTTTTGCAACTTCGGATTTGAATGATTTGTACCGTCGTGTTATTATTCGTAATAACCGATTGAAACGCTTGATTGAAATCAAGGCTCCGGATGTTATTTTGAGAAATGAAAAACGTATGTTGCAGGAGGCTGTTGACTCTTTGTTTGACAACTCTCGCAAATCAAATGCCGTTAAAATTGAAAATAACCGTCCGTTGAAGTCTTTGTCTGACAGTTTGAAGGGTAAACAAGGACGTTTCCGTCAGAACTTGTTGGGTAAGCGTGTTGACTATTCTGCCCGTTCCGTTATTGTTGTCGGACCGGATTTGAAAATGCATGAATGTGGTCTGCCTAAGGATATGGCTGCAGAATTGTATATGCCTTTCATTATCCGTAAGTTGATTGAACGAGGAATAGTAAAGACAGTAAAGAGCGCTAAGAAAATCGTAGACCGTCGTGATCCGGTTGTTTGGGATATTCTTGAAAACGTATTGAAAGGTCATCCGGTTTTATTGAACCGTGCTCCGACTCTTCACCGTTTGGGTATCCAGGCGTTCCAGCCGAAGTTGATTGAGGGTAAAGCAATCCGTTTGCACCCGCTTGCTTGTACTGGATTTAATGCCGACTTTGACGGTGACCAGATGGCTGTTCACTTGCCGTTGGGTAATGAGGCTATTTTGGAAGCTCAGATTTTGATGCTTTGTGCTCACAATATCTTGAACCCTGCTAATGGTGCGCCTATTACTGTACCTTCACAGGATATGGTGCTTGGCTTGTATTATATTACTAAGCCTCGTAAAGGTGCAAAAGGAGAGGGCTTGAAGTTCTATTCTCCTCAGGAGGTGATTATCGCTTTGAATGAAAAGGCTGTCGATTTGCATGCTTTGGTTCAAGTGAAGATTCAGGATGTAGATAATGAGGGTAAAGAGTATACCCACATGATCGAAACGACTGTAGGGCGTATTATTTTGAATCAATATACTCCTAAGACTTTCCCGTATATTAATACATTGATTACGAAAAAGTCTTTGCGTGATATTATCAGTGACGTATTTAAACGTTGTGGTGTTGATGTAACAGCTAAATTCTTGGATGATATCAAGGATTTAGGTTATCGTATGGCATTCGAAGGCGGTTTGTCATTTAACTTGGCTGACGTTATTGTTCCGGCAGAAAAGAGTGATTTGTTGCAGGAAGGATATAATCAGGTTGAAGAGGTAATGGCCAACTATAATATGGGTCTTATTACGAATAACGAACGTTACAATCAGATTATTGATATTTGGACTCATGTGAATGCTAAGTTGACAAATACGTTGATGAAGCAGTTGGCAGAAGATGATCAGGGTTTCAACTCTATTTACATGATGCTTGACTCTGGAGCCCGTGGTTCGCGTGAGCAGATCCGTCAGTTGGGCGGTATGCGTGGTTTGATGGCGAAGCCGCAGAAATCCGGAGCTACAGGAGGTCAGATTATCGAGAACCCGATTTTGGCAAACTTTAAAGAGGGATTGTCCGTATTGGAGTACTTTATTTCAACCCACGGTGCTCGTAAAGGTTTGGCCGATACTGCGTTGAAAACGGCTGATGCCGGTTATTTGACTCGTCGTCTTGTGGACGTGGCTAATGATATTACAATTACAGAGGAAGATTGCGGAACATTGCGTGGCGTTACTATTGCAGCCATTAAGAATAATGAGGAAGTAGTTGCTTCTCTGTATGAAAGAATTTTGGGACGTGTATCTGTTCATGATATATATCATCCGCACACCAATGAGTTGTTGGTTAAGGCTGGTGAAGAGATAACAGAAGAGATTGCAGAACAAATTGATAAATCTCCGATTGAACGTGTAGAAGTTCGCTCTGTATTGACATGTGAGGCTAAGAAAGGCGTTTGTGCGAAATGTTACGGACGTAACTTGGCTACTGGCAAGATTGTTCAAATGGGAGAAGCTGTTGGTACTATTGCAGCTCAGTCTATCGGTGAGCCGGGTACACAGTTGACTTTGCGTACATTCCACGTGGGTGGTACTGCTGGTAATATTTCTACAGAGAACTCATTGAAGTCTAAGTATGATGGTTATGTAGAATTTGAAGAGTTGCGATCAGTTGAATATACACAGGACAATGGACAGAAGTGTGATGTGGTTGTAGGTCGTTTGACAGAGTTGAGAATCGTTGATAAGAATACTAATATTATCTTGATAAGCCATACGATTCCTTATGGTGCCAAGCTGTTTGTGAAAGATGGACAAGAGGTTAGCAAGAATGATTTGCTTTGTGAGTGGGACCCGTTCAATGCCTTGATTATAACAGAATACGGCGGTCGTATTGGTTCTGAAAACTTAATCGAAGGTGAAACCTATAAAGAGGAGTCTGATGAAACAACCGGTTTCCGTGAAAAGGTAATTACAGAGTTCCGCGATAAGACAAAAGCTCCTGCTTTGACTATTTTGGATGCAAATGGAGATGTTGTTAAGAGTTACAACTTACCTGTGGGTGCCCATATTGTAGTAAAAGAAGGTGATCAGGTAATTGCCGGTAGTACGATTGTTAAGATTCCGAGAGCAGTAGGTAAGGCTGGTGACATCACGGGAGGTCTGCCTCGTGTAACTGAGTTATTCGAAGCTCGTAACCCGTCTAATCCGGCTGTCGTTTCTGAAATTGATGGTGAAGTCACTTATGGTAAGATTAAACGCGGTAATCGTGAAATTATCGTGACTTCTAAGGCCGGCGAAGTGAAGAAGTATTTAGTATCTTTGTCTAAGCAGATTTTGGTACAGGAAAATGACTATGTTCGTGCCGGTACTCCGCTGTCTGATGGTGCTATTACTCCGACTGACATTTTGAATATTCAAGGACCTATTGCTGTTCAAGAATATATTGTCAACGAAGTACAGGACGTTTACCGTATGCAGGGTGTGAAGATTAATGACAAGCACTTTGAAATTATTGTTCATCAGATGATGCGTAAGGTATTGATTCAGGATTCGGGTGATACTCGCTTCTTGGAAAATCAAGTGGTGGACAAGACTGAGTTCATGGAAGAAAACGATGAAATGTTCGGTAAGAAAGTCGTATTGGACCCGGGTGATTCAGACAGAGTGAAAGCCGGTCAGATCATTTCAGCTCGTACTCTTCGAGATATCAATTCACAATTGAAACGTCGTGATTTGAAGACAGTAGAGGCTCGCGATGCTGTTCCTGCAACTTCGGCTCAGGTTCTTCAAGGTATTACCCGTGCTGCATTGCAGACATCTAGTTTCATTTCTGCAGCATCTTTCCAGGAAACAACGAAGGTGTTGAATGAAGCTGCGATTTATGGCAAGGTAGACCCATTGGAAGGTTTGAAAGAGAATGTTATCTGTGGACACTTGATTCCTGTTGGAACCGGTATGAAGGAGTTGAGAGGTTTGGTTGTTGGTTCGAAGGAGGATATGGAGAAAATGCAGAAGAACAATTAACTTGATCAAATCATAAAATAAATAATTAAGCGAGATTCATATGGATCTCGCTTAATTTTGTTTTATGGGTGTCGTTTGAGTAATAAAAAAGACGTTAAGCAAAGATTAACGTCTTTATAAATAATGGATAGGTATCTCTATCATTTTTTGCCTGTTGGCTCATTTAAAATTTTATCGAAGAACTGATCATAGATATCGATATATTCTTCCGGAGTCGTATATTCAGTTGTCGGTTTGCCGCTTTTATTTGCATAAGCTTTTAATTCCGGGTCAACATCCTGACTGTTGAATATAATGCCGTCAGAATAGTCAAATGCCAGTTTGTTAACATTAGTATGTGTCGGTTCTTTTACAATACTGACGTCTTTAGCTTTTATATTTTCGCTAAGTAATTTTTTAGAGAAGTCTTTATGTAAATTACCTTTGAATTGGTCGTTGTATGTAGAGTATACAACTTTTGAATGTGCAAACATAGGATCCTCACTGTATTCTTTTTTCAAATAAAGAGGAACTAATGATGTAATCCATCCCTGACAATAAATTAAATCAGGTGCCCATCTTAATTTCTTTACTGTTTCAAATACTCCCCTTGCAAAAAAAATTGCACGTTCATCATTGTCATCAAAAAAGTTTCCATTTTCATCGGCAACAATATGTTTTCGCTGAAAATAGTCTTCATTATCTATAAAATATACCTGCATCCTTGCTGCTTGTATAGAAGCAACTTTAATAATCAGAGGATGGTCGGTATCGTTGATAATAAGATTCATACCAGACAAACGAATAACTTCGTGAAGTTGATTCCGTCTTTCATTAATGCATCCGTATCTTGGCATGAATGTTCTGATTTCCTTGCCTTTATCTTGAATACCCTGAGGTAGATAGCGACCTATATGTGCCATTTCCGTTTCAGGTAGATAAGGCATAATCTCTTGAGATATAAAAAGAATTTTTTTCTTAGCCATAACTACATTTCCCAATAACAATACAAAGGTAGTCATTTTTGTCTAAAATTCAAAAGAGTGCTGAAAATTAAAATATTCCATTAGAATATTCATTATTTTCGCTTATGATTTTTTTGTATATTGGGGGATAGAGAATTTGTAAAATCATAGAAGTATTATCGCTATGGCGAAGCATAATGAATTGGGGCGGCAAGGCGAGGATATGGCTGTCCGTTATTTGATGGAGAGAGGGTATACTATTCTAGAGCGTAATTGGCGTTTTAAGCATTTAGAAGTAGATATAATTTGTAGTATAGAAGATTTGTTGGTAATAGTAGAAGTGAAAACACGTCTTGCTGAAGATGAAATTCCAAGTGAGTTGCTGACTTGGCGAAAACGTAGAAATCTGCTAAGAGCTGCAGATGCTTACGTCAAAATGCAAAAATCAGATATGGAACTTCGTTTTGATTTGATTATTGTTTCCGGCGAGAATAACACAATAACGCATATACCCGAGGCAATGAATATTCTTGATTAGACAAAGTTATGTTGGAATACATTTTGCTATAAACTATTGTCTGTATTCTTTTTATGTAATACAAATAATTATCTATTTTTGCATCCGTATTATAAAGCGTAGTAGATGGACAATTCACTGTTAGAGAAATTAGAAACTTTTTATATCCGATTCAATGAAATCGGACAGCTGATAACTGACCCTGAAGTGATTCAGGATATGAAACGCTATGTGCGGCTGACTAAGGAATACAAAGATTTAGAAGAAATTGTTGCGGCTGCTGATAAGTATAAATTAGCCTTGCGTACTTTGGAAGAGTCTCGTGAAATTCTTGAAATGGAAGATGATAAAGAGTTGCGCGAAATGGCAGAAATGGAGGTTGCTGAATTATCGGACAAGTTACCTCAGATGGAGCAAGATATAAAAATGTTGCTTATTCCGGCAGATCCCGAGGATAGTAAGAATGCAATATTGGAAATCCGAGGAGGAACAGGTGGAGATGAAGCATGCTTGTTTGCTGGGGATTTGTTTCGTATGTACGCTAAATTTTGTGAGAAAAAAGGTTGGCGGTTGGATATTTCCAGCTTTAATGAAGGGACTGCAGGTGGATACAAAGAAATTGTTGCCAGCGTTTCGGGGAATGGTGTATATGGTATATTGAAATATGAATCCGGGGTGCATCGTGTTCAGCGAGTGCCTGAAACGGAAACACAAGGACGTGTTCATACATCAGCAGCTACCGTTGCTGTATTGCCTGAGGCAGAGGAGTTTGATGTGCAAATTAATGAGGGCGAAATAAAATGGGATACTTTTAGGTCAGGAGGTGCTGGAGGACAGAATGTAAACAAAGTGGAATCGGGAGTTCGTTTGCGGTATATGTGGAAAAATCCGAATACAGGAGTTTCTGAGGAAATCTTGATTGAATGTACGGAAACGCGAGACCAACCGAAAAATAAAGAGCGTGCATTGGCTCGTTTGCGTTCATTTATATATGATAAAGAACATCAGAAATATCTAGATGATATTTCTGCCAAGCGTAAAACAATGGTTAGTACAGGTGACCGTTCTGCAAAAATCCGTACCTATAATTATCCGCAAGGTCGTGTTACAGATCATCGCATTGGGTTAACGCTTTATAATCTTCAAGCTGTATTGGATGGTGACTTGGATGAAGTGATTGAAAAGTTGCAGATAGAAGAGAATACCGAACGCTTAAAAGCTAGTGGTTTATAATGTAATAATAAGTAATATTTGAAGTTATGATAGATTACAATCAATTATTTGAGCAAATAAAAAAGAAAAAATCTTTTTTGTGTGTTGGTTTGGATTCTGATATTGCAAAAATACCTCAACACTTATTGACTGCAGAGGATCCTGTTTTTGAGTTTAATAAAGCTATTATAGATGCAACAGCGGAAGTTGCCATTGCTTACAAACCGAATATTGCTTTTTATGAGAGTCGTGGTTTGGCAGGGTGGAAATCTTTGGAGAATACTGTGAAATATATAAAGACTAATTATCCGGACATTTTTACTATAGCGGATGCTAAGCGTGGCGATATTGGTAATACTTCTCAGATGTATGCTAAAGCTTTTTTGGAAACTTTGGATTTTGATTCCATTACTGTTGCTCCTTATATGGGCGAAGATTCTGTAACTCCTTTTTTGCAATATCCGGGTAAATGGGTCATTTTATTGGCTTTAACATCAAACAAAGGAGCTTTTGATTTTCAATTCTTTGAGAATTCGGGCGAAAAACTTTATGAGAAGGTTTTGAAAAAATCACAAGAATGGGGAGATAAGCAAAATATGATGTATGTTGTTGGTGCAACCAAGGCTGAAATGTTAGAAGGTATTCGGAAAATTGTACCGGATCATTTCTTGCTTGTACCTGGAGTTGGTGCTCAAGGTGGAAGTTTGGAGGAAGTTGCAAAATATGGAATGAATTCTCATTGCGGCTTGATTGTTAATTCTTCTCGTGGAATTATTTTTGCGGATAAGACAGAGCATTTTGCAGAGCGTGCAGCAGAGGAAGCACGTAAATTGCAGCAAGATATGATGAGACTATTGGCAGAATATGACGTTTGTTGATATAATTTTTATTTAATATGTAAAAGAGAGATTAGCTAAAAGCCAATCTCTCTTTTGTTTTGGAAGAATTTGTTTATTTGAAAAATAGTAACTCTCGGTACTTAGGCAAAGGCCATATTTCATCATCTACGATTAATTCTAATTTATCAATATGATAGCGGATACGGTCCAGATAGGGAAGCACTGTTTGTGCATATGCTGTTGCACGCTCTACAATATGAGGTATGGTGTTGTTGGCTACCTTACGGGATTTTGTCATGTCATCAACTAACGTCCTGATCTCTTTGATTCGGTCTGAGATTTCTGTAATAGCTTTTAATTGTATTTCGCAATTATCCATATACTGCTGAGGAAAAATATCTTTTAATCCTTTGACATTCATGATTAAAGTGTTTTGGTAGTTGATAGCTGTTGGAATAATGTGATTAAGCGCCAAATCTCCCAAAACACGGGATTCTATTTGTAATTTTTTTAAGTATATCTCATTTTTAATTTCGTATCGGGCCTCAAGTTCTCGTTCTGTAAATATACCATTTTTGACAAATAATTGTCGAGCTTTAGGCGATAGATAAGCTCGTAGCGCACTTATGCAATCACTTTCAACAGATAGTCCTCGGCGTGCAGCTTCAGTTTGCCATTCTTGACTGTACCCATTTCCTTCAAAGCGGATTTTTTTGCAGGCGATGATGTATTGACGGAGAGTTTGGAAAATTGCTTCGTCTTTTTTTACTCCTTTTTCAATTAAAATATCCGTTTCTTGTTTGAAAGCAATTAATTGTTCTGCAACAGCAGTATTAAGAACAATCATTGCTCCTCCGCAATTGGCTGAGGAGCCTACCGCACGAAATTCAAATCGGTTGCCTGTAAAGGCGAATGGTGATGTTCTGTTGCGGTCTGTATTATCACGCATGATTTCAGGAATTTTCCCGACATTTAATTTTAACTCCGTTTTTTCATCTGGACTCATTTTTCGACTACTTACTTTTTGTTCGATTTCGTCGAGGATTGCATCTAATTGCTGACCAAGAAATACAGACATAATTACGGGAGGGGCTTCGTCACCACCTAAGCGTCGCTCATTTCCCAAGGATACAATACAAGCTTTAAAAAGAGCTTCTTGTTCTAAAACAGCTTTTACCGTTGCTACAAGAAAAACCAAAAATTGGGTGTTTGATTTTGGATTTTTACCTGGTGATAATAAATTGACTCCGGTGTTGGTCAAGAGAGACCAGTTGTTATGTTTGCCAGAACCATTTATGCCTTTGAATGGTTTTTCATGTAGTAATACTCTGAATTTATGATGTTTTGCGATACGCTTCATGGTAGACATAAGCAGTTGGTTGTGATCTACTGCAAGATTTGCTTCTTCAAAAATGGGTGCTAGTTCATATTGATTTGGAGCGACTTCATTATGTCTTGTTTTTACTGGTATGCCAAGGCGGTGACATTCGTACTCCAGTTCATCCATAAAGGCATTGACCCGTTCTGGAATAGCACCAAAGTAATGATCTTCTAGCTGTTGGTCTTTAGCAGAAGAGTGTCCTATTAATGTACGTCCACAAAGTTTTAGGTCAGGACGGGCATTAAATAAAGCTTCATCTACCAGAAAATATTCTTGTTCCCAACCTAGTGTTGCCGTAACTTTTTGTATGTCTTTATCAAAATATTGGCAAATATCTACTGCAGCTTTATCAATGAGAGCAAGTGCTTTAAGCATAGGAGTTTTATAGTCTAGTGCTTCTCCGGTGTAGGCGACGAAAACAGTTGGGATACAAAGGGTATTGTTGTTAATAAAGGCTGGGGATCCGGGATCCCAAGCGGTGTATCCACGAGCTTCAAATGTATTGCGTATCCCTCCATTGGGAAAACTAGATGCATCCGGTTCTTGTTGTACAAGCATTCGTCCGTCAAATACTTCAATGACAGACCCATTGCTTTGAATATCAATAAAACTATCATGTTTTTCTGCTGTTGAACCATTTAGAGGATGGAACCAATGGGTGTAATGTGTTGCCCCTTTAGAGATGGCCCATGCTTTCATTGCAGCTGCAATTTGGTCAGCCAGGCTGCGGTCGATGGATTCTCCATTTTGCATTTTTTTCTCTAATTGTTTAAAGGCTTCAGTTGATAAGTATTGACGCATTTTTTCGATGGTTAGTACATCGCAACCGAAAATTTCTGATACCCGACCAGGTATGGTAGATCGAATTGGAATACGATCGGTTAATTCTTTAAGAGCAGAAAATCTGATTTTTGCCATAAATATTAGTATTGTTTATGTGAGTAATTTATAAGGCAAATGTATGAAAATATATCTGATTTTTTGTTGTTGGTATATATTTTTGAGGGGGTATAGTGTGAAATATGGTGTGTTTTTAGAAATATACCTCATATTTTTATGGGTGATGATATTTATTTTTTGTGTATTGGGTGTCAGATGGGGAAAATATGTGTTTAGTGGAAATTAATTATACCTTTGCATGCATAAAATCTTTTTTTTTATGAAGAAAATAGCAGCTATTCATGATCTTTCCGGATATGGTCGAGCTTCTTTGACTGTCGCTATTCCTATATTGTCATATATGGGTTATCAGGTTTGTCCATTGCCTACAGCTATATTATCTGCTCATAGCGAGTATCAGAATTTTCGTAGTTTTGACTTGACTGAGCAGATGCAGCCAATTATTGACCACTGGAAAGAGTTGCATTTGCATTTTGATGCCTTGTATTCGGGCTATTTGGCTTCTGAGCGGCAATTGGATATTGTTGAACAATTTTTTTGCGACTTTAAAAAGGATGATAACTTTGTTTTGGTGGATCCAGTATTGGGAGACCATGGACAACTGTATCCTAATATGGAGCAGAAAATGATTGAAGGAATGCGTCGTTTATGTGGTAGAGCTAAAGTAATAACTCCTAATCTGACGGAAGCTGCTCTGTTGTTAGGACATAAGCTGCGGACTGAAGTTCAAGAGCGAGAGGCTATCGAGTGGTGTGTGGAGTTGGGAGAGTTGGGGCCCGATTACAGTATTATAACTTCTGCTCCTGTTGGCGGGCAGAATCAGATAGCTACACTTGCTTATAATCGTTTGGATGGTCGTTTATGGCGTGTGTGTAGTAAGTATTTACCTGCATCTTATCCTGGTACTGGAGATGCTTTTGCCAGCGTTATTACAGGCTGTTTGTTGCATGATGACAGTTTACCTGAAGCGATTGAACGTGCGGTACATTTTATTAATATGGGTATTCATGCGACCTTTGGATGCGACCATAATCCGCTTGACGGAATGAATCAGGAAAAAGTGTTGCACTATTTAGTTGAGTCATTACCTTATTTTACGTATGAATTATTAGGTACATTTAAATGAGCAAAAGTGTAGTTATAACAGATTTGGATGGTACGATTTTGCCTCGTGGAGGTCGGATTAGTGGTGCTGTATTAGATGCATTTCAACGTATCGGCAAGAGTGGAAATGTCCGGATTATCGCAACAGGGAGGAATCTTTATTCTGCAAGGCAAGTATTGGCTGATGACTTTCCTATTGATTATCTTGTTTTTGCATCTGGTGCTGGTGTGATGCGTTGGAGGGATAAGAAGATACTGTCTGCATATCATTTATCTGAAAAAGATGCGCATGAAATTGCTCGTTATTTGTGGGATTTTAGCATAAATTTTACAGTTCAACGAGAAATTCCTAATAATCATTACTATTATTATACAGAGCATTATCCGCAGCATTCTGACTATCTTCGTCGTTTGGAAACATATAAGATGTTTGGTATTCCGATATCTTCACCGGAAGAGATACATGGAGAGATTACGCAGTTTGTTATGATTTTGGATGCAGTGCAATTGCGTCTGATAGAAGATATCCGTATGCAGCTGGCCGGCTATTCTATTGTGCGTACAACATCTCCTCTAGATAACCGCGCCATCTGGTTGGAGATCTTTGCTAAGGGTGTAAATAAAGGAACTGCTTGTCGTAATTTATTGGAATGGTTGGGGATTGATTGTGCAAATTGTGTCGGTTTAGGTAACGATTATAATGATGTGGATTTTTTGGATATTTGTGGGCATGCTGCTATTGTGTCGAATGCTCCTGTACAGTTAAAAGCGTTGTATAAAACCGTAGCATCCGACAGAGAAGATGGTTTTGTAGAGTTTGTAATTAAAAATTTGATGATTTGATCTTTTATTCTGGGTCTGTGGCTAAAATGGCTTTGTAACCATACGTTTTGGCAATATTCATAACGCGCACAACTTGTTCAATCGGTACCGATTTTTCTGCTTCAATGGAAACACATGGATCTTCGCTGTTTTTTAATATATCAACGATTTTGCTTTCTAGCTGAGAGAAGGGTGTTACCTTGTGATTCAAGTAGAAAGTCTGTTTTTTATCTATTGAGACAACCGCAGTTGGTTGGTTGGAAGTTTGATTTGTGCTTTTAGGTAATAGCAGTTTGAGAGCATTGGGGTTGATGAGAGTTGATGTTACCATGAAAAAAATCAACAATAGGAAAACAATGTCGGTCATTGACGACATATTGAAATTTGGATTAGCCTTTCTTGCTCGTTTTATCATGGTCTGATGGTTTTATTGTTTTTGATCATTTCTGATATCGTATGTGATTTCCATATAATCAGAAAGAGTGCTTTCCATATTATTTACAATCCGGTCAATAATCATAGTGAGGGTATTGTAAGCAAAGTAAGCAATAATTCCGACAATCAATCCGGCAACAGTGGTAATCATGGCTGTGTAAATACCGCGAGATAACAGGGTGATGTTAATATTGCTGCCAGCTAGAGCCATATCATAGAAGGCTTGTACCATTCCTACTACAGTTCCTAAAAATCCAATCATTGGAGCCATTCCGGAACATGTAGCCAAGGTACTTAATCCCTTTTCCATATTAGATACCTCAAGGTTGGCTGCGTTTTCAATGACAGAACGTAGTTCATTTGCTGGCAGTTGTTTGTGTATAATTCCTTTTATGAGGATTCGTGACATGGGCGTGTTTTCTTCTTTACAAAGATTTATAGCTGCCCGAGAATTGCCGGTAAGCATATGCTCTTTTATTTTTGCAATAAATTCTTCATTCTTTTTGATATAATGTCGGAGCAGTAAATAGCGTTCAAAGAAAATATAGACGGCAATAATAGATAATGCGAAAATGGGAATCATCAGCCATCCGCCCTTCACAATCATGCCCCAAATGCTTAGACCTGGTTCGTTTGTTGCTGTTTCTGCCAATAGTATTAATGTATTCATGATTTTTTCTTTTAATGAGGATGCGAAGATACGATGAAAATTAGTAAAAGCGAAACTTCATCAGATATCTTTAATAAATTCATATCAGAGAGAATGAAGGTAATGTGGTTGGTTTAGTGTTTGATTTGTTTGAGATATTGGTCTGTATTTTTAATATTAAGTGTGAAATTTAAAAATCTTTGAGCATATGGGTCGGGCTCTCCTTGGCGATGAATGGCATGAAATACTCGTTCGATGCTAAGTCCTTGGGTTTCAATGATGCGTAATTGTTTATCTTTAAGCTCTTGGTATATGCTATGTATGGAAAGAAATGCCAGGCAGTCAGAATATTGAATATACTGTTTAATGCCTTCAGTTGTTCCTAAAATCAGTTGGGCATTTAGGGTGTTAATGGGAATATTGGATGCTGCTAATTGTTTTTTTATAACGTGGTAAGTTCCTGATCCTTTTTCCCGGAAAACAAAATTGTAATTGCTCAATTCTTCTTTGTTTATTGTTTCCGGAATATTACTATTGGCCGCACATACTAATACTATTTCATCTTTTAAGAAAGGTATGTAATGAATGTCTGGTTGTGAAGGTGTTCCTTCAATGAAGGCTAGATGAAGTTCGTCATTTAGTATTGCTTGTTCGATTTGTTGTGTATTGCCGCTTATGAGATCTATGGAAATCCCTGTATGTTGATTGTTAAAGCGTGCTAATATTGAAGGGAGGATGTATTGGGATAACGTTGTGCTGGCTCCTAAACGAAGAATCCCTTGAAAATTTCCTCGTATTTGGTCTAGTTTGAATTGTATTTTGCGTTCTTGTTTCAGTATTGCTTCTGTTTCTTCATAGAGATATCTCCCGGCTTCTGTGATTTGCATTCTGCCTTTAATGCGATGAAAAAGAGTAATTCCCAATTCTTTTTCTAATTCTTTTATACTTTTTGAAATGGCCGGTTGAGAGAGAAGTAGCTCTTCTGCGACACGGGTGGTGTTTGGGTTGCGGGCCAAATGGCAAAATACAAGGTATTTGTGATCAAGCATAGCATGTAAGGACTAGTAGTTGCAAATTAAAACAATATTTTTTGGATAAACAAGATAAATGTTTTCTATATTTGCGGCTGAAATTGGTAATCAGAGGAAGTTTCTTTCCCCTGATGCAAGGGAATCCGGTGTAAAACCGGAGCTGTACCTGCAGCTGTAATCCTCATTTCAAAATATCTGTAACTACAGAGCCACTGTTGTTTGAAAGACAACGGGAAGGTATACAGATAGAGGAAAGCCAGAAGACCTGCCAGTTATCACAATTGTGAGTACGTAGCTTCCAGGAATAGAGGCATAGTCACTTATATTTTATGAAATAGGTGTATATCTTTTTGAAGCTACGTGCAGTTTGATTTTTATGTTGAATAAACAAAAATTTAACAGATAGATGAAATGCAAGTATTGGCTGTGTGCATTATTTGTGCTTATAGAACAGACACTTGTTGCGCAGAGTGTGTTGAAAAACAAGAATGAAAAAGAGCTTTCTTTATTGCTGAATGAAGTGGTTGTGACTGGTACTGGCACAGTGCATTATCTTAAGGATGTGCCTGTACAGACAGAGATTATTCAAGGTAAGGCATTGGAGAGTTACCAAGGGCGTAGCATTGAGGATATGTTGCAGGGATTGATGCCATCCATAACATTTAATATGAATGATATGGGCAGTCATATTCAAATGAATGGTTTGGGGAATGACTATGTTTTGATTTTGGTAAATGGTAAGCGGATGAATGGTAATATCGGTGGTCAAAATGATTTGAATATGATTAATACCGATAATATTGAGCGAATCGAAGTTATTAAAGGAGCTGCATCTTCATTGTATGGGTCTGACGCAATTGCAGGAGTTATCAATATTATTACTAAAAAATACAGAGAAAAAATCAATGTGTCCAATACGACGCGTGTGGGTGCCCATGGCGATATCTCTCAATGGAATATATTAGCTATCAATGGGAAATACTTTAGCTCTTCTACAACTTTTCAATATAAACATACAGATGGGTGGCGGAATACAGACCGGGAATTGGATCACCATGAAATATGGACAGGTTCTGTGACTAAAACAGTTAATCGGAGTACAAATTATACTTTTAACGAATATCTCACTTATAAAGCTAACCGTCGCTTGGACCTGTCAGCTGAAGGCTCCTTGTATCAACGTTGGAACTATCGGTTGACGGGTCCATATAAGTATTATCGTTATAATCAATCGTATCGTAACTTTGATGTGGCGGGTGGAGCTCGTTATGCGTTGAATCATCAGAATTATCTAAAAATGGATATTTCTTTCGGATGTTATAATTATTATTATGATTATACCCAACAGGAAAATACTGATTTTTATACGCAAGAGGGGAAACGTATTACTCGTTATCCCGGAGAACATATTCTTCAAAGTTCGCAGCAACGCACTTTGGGAAAAATCCAAGGGGTATTTTTATTAGGGGAATACCATACTTTAAATACCGGACTGGAATGCCAGTATGATTATTTGAAATCTCCTCACCGTATTCAGGGGGATGTGGCATCTGTATATACACTGGCTGCTTATGTGCAAGATGAGTGGAATATGACAGAGCTGTTAAATTTGACTTATGGTGTGCGTCTGACCGGGCATAAAGAGTTTGGATTACATGTTACACCCAAGGTGTCGGCTATGTGTAAATTAGAACATTGGATTTTTCGCTTGGGGTATTCTATGGGGTTCAAAACTCCCACGTTGAAAGAATTGTATGATAACTACATTACAACCATTGGTGGTGGTAGATTGAAACATTACTATGGCAACTGTGATTTGAAGCCTCAAAAATCTCATTATGTATCTGTCGGGATCGAATATAATATACTGAAATTGAGGTTTATGGTAAATGGGTATTATAATCATATCCGGGATATGATTGATTTGGTAGAAACAATAACGACTCCAGAAGATCGTTTGAATGAAGTGCAGGGGAGTATGAAATATGAAAACTTGTCCAAAGCACGTACTTTTGGATGTGATGTGACAGTGACGTATGATATTATGCCGTCTTTGTCGATGGATGGCGGTTATAGTTACAACAATGCCAAAGCGCAATATACGGATGAGCCGGATTCTAAAGATTATATGAGATATTTGCCTATTGATGGAACGGCATATCATAATGCCACATGGAAAGCAGAATGGAAGCGTATCTGGAAAAATTATCGGCTTGCTATCAGTTTGTTTGGACGCTATCAATCGCAGAGACATTATATTCAAGATGGAGATGCGAAACCTCACCAAATATGGAGGTTGAATACATGTCACTCTTTGATGGGGTGTAAAAGATGGAAAGTAGATGTACATCTTGGTGTTGATAATCTTTTTGACTATGTTGATCGAACTCCCTTTGGATATCATCGTTCAACATCTTCTCCTGGACGTACCTTTTATGTTTCGTGTGTATTAAAATATCAAAATAATCGCAAATGAAAGGAGATCTGATAAGAGATTTTCTTAGAGTATTAATTTAAAAATTAAAGCAAAATGAAGAAAATGATGAATTGGATGGCTATGGCCATGTTATTTGTTTGTCCACTTTTTACTTCTTGTGATGATGGTGATGATGATAACACGACTAATCCGGTAGAAAAAAGTGTCGTTGCCAATAAAAAAAGCGACAAGGCAATGCTGTTATGTACATTTGGAAGTACTTATCAGGAATCAATTAAAACGTATGATGCTGTGATGTCTGATTTTAAAAAAGCATTTCCTGATTATGATATTTACTTGTCTTTCACTTCGGCTACTTGTGTTAATCGGGTTTTGGCTGCAACTGGTATTGAACGTCACGGACCGTCAGATTGGTTATCTGCTTTTGGTAATGCAGGTTATAAGAAGGTGGCTGTGCAGTCTTTACATGTGATTCCTGGTGAGGAATATTTGAGTCTGATGAACACGAAAGTGAAAAAAGATTTCATGATTGAGGGGTTTCCGAAAGTGGAGGTTGCTAAAGGAGCTTGTTTGTTGGAGACAGATGATGATATCAAGGTTGTTGGCGGCATACTTTTGGATGCTTATAAAGATGTATTAAAGGACCCAAAGAATATCGTGCTTTTTATGGGGCATGGTAATCCGGAAGATTCTTATAGCCATGCAAATGATCAATATTCCAATTTGGAAAAAGCAATGCAGGTAAAAACTGCCGGAAAGAATAATGTATTTGTAGGAACGGTAGATTATGGTGATATGCTTTTCTTTGAGGAAGGAAGTGAAGAGTGCATATATGCTAAATTAAAAGCTTATGAAAAAGCTACTGGTTATAAAGCATCGGATATTACCATTTATTTGGCACCGCTTATGTCAATTGCAGGAGATCATGCACATAATGATATGTGGGGACTGGAAGAGGGAGATGATTTTAGTCAAGCAGTTCCGCAGGGAGAAGCTTGTTGGAGATTGAAGTTGAAAAAAATGGGATATAATATAAATGAAAAAGAAAGTCATCATGGATCGGTTGATGCTTGTACAATAAAAGGTCTAGGCGATTATGCTGGAATCCGTCAAGTGTGGCTGAAACATATGCAAGAGCAGATTAATGCAGGTAATTGGGCTACTGGAGAAGATTATCAATAATAAAATTGATTATATATTTGAAGAATGCAGCCTAGAGAGCATTGGCTTGAGGGTTGCATTCTCTTTTTGGTAAAAAAGTGTTTTAAATAGGAGGTTTTATTTGTTTTTTAAGGCAAAAAGACTAACTTGGAGCCTTCAAATTCAAAGAACTTCTAGAATTTGGTAATTGAGAATGGTAAAGAGAATTATTCAAAACTATATTCAGATATGGAAAACAAATTAGATGTATTAACGAAGAAGCTGTACGAGGAGGGGATAGGCAAAGCTAATCAGGAAGCTGAAAAGATTATTGCCGAGGCGAAAGCAAAAGCGGAGAGCTTGATTTCGGATGCCGAGGTAAAAGCAAAGGATATTCAGAATGAAGCAATGGCTGAAGCGGAAAATCTGAAAAAGAAAGCGGTGTCAGAAATGGCATTAAGCGCTCGACAGGCTATCACTGCATTGAAGCAGGAAATTACCGGGCTGATTGTTGGTAAAGTGTCTGGTGAAATGGCAAAAGAAGCCTTTAAGGATGCTGCTTTTGTTCAGGGAATGGTGGTGGATATCATCAAGAAATGGAATGTGGCTTCTGGAAATCTTGATTTGGAAGTTATTTTGTCCGATAAGGAGAAGGAACAGTTCCAGCAGTTTGTGGCAGCCAAATATAAAGAATTGTTGGATCAAGGATTGGAAGTGAAGGCTGGAGGAGCTGATGGTGTATTCATCCTTCGTCCGAAGGATGGGAGTTATCAGGTGGCTTTTTCAGAAGAGCTTTTTGAATCTTTCTTTAGTCAATATATGAGAAGCTTTACAAAAAGTTTGCTCTATAAGTAATGTGAGATAAAAATAGACTGCATGGATTATATTGCTTTTATAGCAGGATTGCCTGAGATAGCATGGGACGACCGGAAACTGTCGCTGACTGTTGGGGAATTTCGCGAGCAACTGAAGGATTATATCAGTGGAAAGGATAAGAATATGATGGATTTGTTCTTTTTGCCGAACGATAATGCCCAAGTGTTGCGTTTGCTTAATCGGCAGGGGGCGGATCCCGCATTGCAGACAGTATATCCGTTGAAAGTGCTGGAAGATGAGGTGAGCGAGCCGGATAGGAATATTCCGGAATATCTGAGAGGATTTATCGCTGACTTTAAAGAAGAACATCTAAAATACGAAGTAGCGCCAGTGAATGTATTGAGCTGGATGTACTACGATTATATGATGAAAGCTGATAATCGGCTGGTGAGAGAGTATGCTGAATATTCTATGAATCTAAAGAATCTGGTGACAGCTGTAAATGCTCGAAAATACGGCATGGAGGTGGCTAAAGAGGTGATTGGAAGTAATGATTTTGCTGTTGCATTACGGACATCCAATGCCAAGGATTTTGGTCTTTCATTAGATTATCCTTTTGTGGAAAAAGTGATGGCGTTGATGGATTCGCCTGATTTGGTAGAGCGTGAACGAGGACTCGACCTGCTTATTTGGGACTTTTTGGATGAGGCGATAACTTTTGAATATTTTTCATTTGAACGGGTGATTAGCTATTTGCTTCGTTTGATGATTGTCGAACGATGGAGTAAGATGAGCTCGGAATCCGGTAGAAAAGTATTTATGGAAATGGTTGAAAAGTTCAGGAAGAGTTTTCAGTTTGATGAACAATTTAAATGATTAAATTAGAACTTTTATGGATAAAACACAAGGAAAAGTTCATAGCATTATTTCCAATCTTGTGCTTGTCAAAGTGGAAGGACCTGTTTCTCAAAATGAGATTTGCTTTATTGAAACAGGTAAAGAACGTTTGATGGCTGAGGTGATAAAGGTGGTTGGAGATCTTGCCTATGTGCAGGTGTTCGAAAGTACCCGTGGATTGAAACCGGGAATGCCTGTAGAATTTCAAAATCATATGCTCGAGGTTAGTCTCGGTCCTGGTTTGTTGTCTAAAAATTTTGATGGTTTACAGAACGACCTTGATAAAATGACCGGAGTCTTTTTGAAAAGAGGAGAATATACCAATCCGTTGGAGAATGACAAGAAATGGAACTTTACTCCATTGGCGAAGGTTGGTGATAAAGTAAAGGCTGCTGATTGGTTAGGTAACGTTAAGGAAAATTGGTTGGACCATAAGATTATGGTGCCATTTAAATTTGAAGGAGAATACACAGTGGCTTCTGTAGTACCGGCTGGTGAATATACTATATTGGATACCATTGCTGTTTTGAAGGATAAAAATGGTCAGGAGCATAATATTACAATGGTGCAAAAGTGGCCGGTGAAAGTAGCTATCCGTAATTATGTTGACAAGCCACGTCCTTTCCGTCAGATGGAAACCGGAGTTCGTGTGATTGATACAATGAATCCGATGTTGGAAGGAGGAACTGGTTTTATTCCAGGACCGTTCGGTACCGGAAAGACTGTGTTACAGCATGCATTGGCCCGTTTTGCTGATGCAGATGTGATTATTATGGCTGCTTGTGGTGAGCGTGCTAATGAGGTGGTGGAAATTTTTACAGAATTCCCGGAGTTGCAGGATCCTCGTTCTGGACGCTCTTTGTATGAGCGAACAACTATTATCGCAAATACATCTAATATGCCTGTTGCTGCGCGAGAGGCTTCTGTATATACAGCGATGACTATCGGTGAGTATTATCGTGCAATGGGAATGAAGGTGTTGTTGTTGGCAGACTCTACATCTCGTTGGGCTCAGGCTTTGCGTGAAATGTCGAATCGTATGGAGGAGTTGCCAGGGCAGGATGCTTTCCCGATGGACTTGTCTGCAATTATTTCAAACTTCTATGCACGTGCAGGAATGGTTTATTTGAACAATGGCAAAACGGGATCTGTTACATTTATTGGTACGGTATCACCTGCCGGTGGTAACTTAAAAGAACCTGTAACAGAATCAACCAAAAAGGTTGCCCGGTGCTTCTATGCATTATCTCAATCTCGAGCAGACTCCAAACGTTATCCGGCTATTGATACTTTGGATTCATATTCGAAGTATTTGGAATACCCTGAATTTGTGGATTATGCGAAGAAGAATATATCTGATTCTTGGATTGCTGATGTGAATGAGGCAAGAAATATGTTGGTGAGAGGACGAGAAACTGCAGAGCAGATTGATATTTTGGGAGATGATGGTGTGCCATTGGATTATCATGTGATTTTTTGGAAATCAGAGTTAATCGACTTTGTGATTTTGCAGCAGGATGCTTTTGATAATATTGATGGTTCTACATCGATGGAACGTCAGCAGTATATGTTGAATATGGTGTTGGGAGTCGTGCGTTCGGATTTTGAGTTTGACTCATTTGAAGAGGTCAATCCTTATTTCAAACGTATTATTAATGCATTCAAGCAGATGAACTATTCGGAGTATCAGTCTGAAAATTTCAAGAAATTTGAGGATGAGGTTACTGGAATCATCAATGAGAGAAAGATATAGGTTAATTAAAAATCCATAGTTAAATGAATACAGCTTTTCAAAAAGTATATACAAAAATCACTCAGATTACGAAAGCTACCTGTTCACTGAAGGCCCAAGGTGTCGGTAATGATGAATTGGCGATTGTCAACGGACGTTTGGCTCAGGTAGTAAAGATTTGGGGAGATGATATTACGCTGCAGGTATTCTCGGGAACGGAAGGCATTCCTACCAATGCAGAAGTGACTTTTCTAGGAAAAGCACCTACGTTGAAGGTGGGAGAAGATCTGTGCGGACGTTTTTTCAATGCATTTGGTGACCCGATAGATGGAGGGCCTGCTGTTGATGGTGAAGAACGTGAGATTGGAGGACCTTCGGTGAATCCTGTTCGTCGTAAACAGCCTTCTGAATTGATTGCAACCGGAATAGCAGGTATTGACTTAAACAATACTCTAGTATCAGGACAGAAAATTCCGTTTTTTGCCGATCCAGACCAGCCTTATAATCAGGTGATGGCTAATGTTGCATTGCGTGCACAGACTGACCGTATTATTTTAGGGGGGATGGGATTGACGAATGACGATTATTTATATTTTAAGAATCTGTTTGACAACGCCGGTGTGCTTGATCGTATTGTCAGTTTTGTGAATACGACAGAAGCTCCTCCTGTTGAGCGTTTGTTGGTTCCGGATATGGCATTGACTGCTGCAGAATATTTTGCTGTGGATAGGAATGAGAAGGTTTTGGTATTGTTGACAGATATGACGTTATATGCTGACGCATTAAGTATTGTGTCTAACCGTATGGATCAGATCCCGTCTAAGGATTCAATGCCAGGTTCGCTTTATTCAGACCTCGCGAAGATTTATGAGAAAGCGGTACAGTTCCCACAAGGTGGTTCTATTACAATTATTGCCGTGACTACACTTTCTGGTGGAGATATTACTCATGCAATACCGGACAATACCGGTTATATTACGGAAGGACAGCTTTTCTTGCGTAAGGATACTGAAATAGGTAAGGTTATTGTAGATCCATTCCGAAGTTTGTCTCGATTGAAACAGTTGGTAATCGGTAAAAAAACACGTAAAGACCATTCACAAGTGATGAATGCCGCTATACGTCTGTATGCGGATGCTGCCAATGCTCGTACAAAATTGGAAAATGGTTTTGACTTGACGGATTATGATAGACGTACTCTTGATTTTGCTCGTGATTATTCAAATGATTTGTTGGCAATCGACGTTAATATCAGTGTTACAGAAATGTTGGATACAGCTTGGAAGTTGTTCCGTAAATATTTTACCCGCTCTGAACTAGGTATCAAGAAAGAGATTGTGGATGAATTTGGAGGCGATATAAAATAATAATGATTCGGTATGGCAATTAAATTTCAATATAATAAAACTTCGCTTCAAAGTCTTGACAAACAGCTCAAGATGAGGGTGCGAGCTTTGCCTACCATTAAAAATAAGGAATCTGCGTTGCGTTCAGAAGTGAAGAAAGCAAAAGAAGTGGCAGATGAGTTTGATTCTAAATTGGAGAATACTCTCAATGCCATTAATAATATGTTGCAGCTTTACGATGAATATACACCCGATATCTTAACGGTAAAAGATGTGGAGATGTCCGTTAAGAAAATAGCAGGTGTACGGACGCCGGTCTTGGAAAAAGTGGAATATGAAATAAAGGATTTCAGTTTGTTCAATGCACCGGGATGGTTCCTTGACGGGATTCAGCACGTTAAGGAAGTGGTGAATATTGCCGTAGAAAGAGAATTCTATATGCGGAAAATGGAACTGCTTGATCGTGCCCGTAAAAAGACGACTCAGAAGGTGAATTTGTATGAGAAAGTGCAAATCCCAGGATTTCAAGAAGCTATTCGGAAGATTAAGCGGTTCTTGGAAGATGAGGAGAATCTTTCAAAGTCGGCGCAGAAAATAGTGAAAACCCGTAAAGCAATGGAGGACGAAGCATGATAGTACCTATGCGAAAATTATCCCTGTTGATATTCTACAAAGATTATCAGGAGTTTCTCGAGGAGCTTCGAGAAAAGGGAGTGGTTCATGTCCATGAAAATAAAAAAAGGTCAGCTGAGGATGAGGAGCTGAAACAAAAGTTTGCTCTATTGAAGCGGATTGTAGAAACAAGTAAATTATTGGCTAAACGGATTCCTAATGAACAGAAAGAGGCAGAAGGTGAAGTTGTAAACTTGTGGGAGAGTGCTTGTTCTGTAGATGAAAAATTAGCTGTTTATCATCGCTTGTTTCATTTGGGGGATATGACAAAAAAAGAGGGGAATGTGAGTGATTTGGATATCCTGGCTTTTTTGGAAGGCAGATTTAAACAAATGGATCACATAGACCAGCAGATTGCTTCGTTGATAAAAGATAGTTCAATTTACGAGCCTTGGGGTGATTTGCCACAAGAGCGTATTAATGGTCTGTTGGATGTAGGATGGGATATGCGCTTTTTTATGGCTCCAGACCGTAAATACTTGCCGGAATGGGAAGATAAGTACAATGCATTTATTATTAACGAAGAGAAAGGTCAAAAGTTTTTTGTTACGGTAATGCCACAGGGAGCAGAAGGAGTTCCGGAGGCTGATGCCGTGCAATTTCCGCAGTTGAGTGCTCAAGAAATTCGAGAGCGTATCGAGCTTTTGAAAGTAGAGAAAGAAACAATAGGGAATACTCTTGACAAAGTGGCGGCTTGTTCTGTGGCTTATTTAGCTCAAGTTCGCAAAGAAGTGTATGAGGATACAGATCTTTTAAAAATAAAGGATGCTGCTCAGGTGTTGTTGGATGATAAAGTGATAGCATTGGAGGGCTGGGTTCCGGAGAGTATCGCTGCCGAAACGGATCATTGGCTTTCTGCTAAAGGTGTTGCTTATGAATTGGAAGCGCCTACGAATGAGGATAATCCACCTATATTATTGAAAAACAATAAATTTGCTAGATTATTTGAGTTTATTGGCGAGTTGTATTCTTTGCCTAATTATAGGGAAATTGATTTGACGCCTTTCTTTGCTCCGTTTTTTGTTTTGTTCTTTGGCTTTTGTTTAGGTGATGCTGGATATGGATTATTGATTCTGCTCGGTGTCACTTTATATAAAATCAAAGCACAATCTGCAATTCGTCCTATATTGTCTTTGGCGCAGTGGTTAGGACTTTCCACTGTCATTATGGGTATTGTAGGGGGAACTTTCTTTGGAGTATCCTTGTTGGATGCTAAGATTGCTTGGTTAGAACAATTTAAGGCGTATATGCTCGATTCTCAGCAATTGTTCAATTTGGCTCTGATCATAGGTGTTGTACAGATAATTTTCGGTATGTTCTTAAAGGTGGCTAATTTATGGAAACAATATGGCTTACCTGCTGCGCTTTCTACCATTGGTTGGTTAGTTGGTATTTTAGGGGGTGGAGCTTGTTATTGGTTTGCCAGTCAAGGTCATAATATGACTATACCGATGTATATTGTATTTGCCGTTGCAGGCTTGTTGATATTTGTATTCAATAATATTCGACGCAATGTATTCATTAATATCGGTTCCGGTTTATGGGATTCCTATAATATGGTGACTGGTTTGTTGGGTGATACTCTTTCTTATATACGTTTATTTGCATTGGGAATATCCAGTGCTGTATTGGGATTAGTGTTTAACGACTTGGCAATGAATATGAGCGGAGATATTCCGGTTTTGAAACAGATACTGATGCTGGTTATATTGGTTTTTGGTCATAGTGTTAATCTGTTTATGGCAGGTTTAGGCTCATTTGTCCACCCGATGCGTCTTACATTTGTTGAGTTTTATAAAAATGCGGGATTTGAAGGAGGAGGTAAGAAATATCAGCCTTTCAAGAAAAGGTCATTATAAGAATGAAATATTAGTAGTAAACAATTTAAAATAGAAAATCATGAATGAGATTATTTTAGCCTATATTGGTGTAGGATTAATGCTGGGATTATCCGGAATTGGTAGTGCTTATGGTGTAACCATTGGTGGTAATGCAACAATTGGTGCTTTGAAGAAAAATGACGAAGCTTTTGGTAACTATATGGTATTGTGTGCTCTTCCTGGTACACAGGGATTGTATGGATTTTTGGGTTTCTTCTTGTTGAAAGGAGTTTTGGTACCTGAGATTACTTGGTTGCAAGCTGCGGCAGTATTCGGAGCTGGACTGGGTTTAGGTTTGGTTTGTCTTTTTTCTGCTATTCGTCAGGGCCAGGTGTGTGCTAATGGTATTATAGGTATCGGTTCAGGTTATGATGTATTTGGCAAAACTTTGATTTTAGCAGTATTTCCGGAATTGTATGCTATTGTTGCTGTAGCTGCAACATTTATGATTAGTACAATGATTTAATCTGAAGAGGAATATATAATCATATGAACGGAGGTGTGTCAAAATGCGCACCTCCTTTTTTTACGCACAAAGCCCCGACTTTCA
>CAJJNP010000030.1 GCA_905193145.1 uncultured Odoribacter sp.
AACGATAGCCGCCCTCGCTTTCCGTATCGAATCGTTCGGGGCGGCGAAAGTCCGTAAAGTGTTGTTGGAGAGAATAACGCATCGGTGAAAAGAGAAAACAACGGTTATCGTGTCTGTCGTTGCCGACACCGAGTCGAGCCGTCGATGGATGGCGTAACGGTCTGTCGGTCGGGGTATCTTCTGAGCCGCAATGCTCCGTATCGCTGAAAATTCCCCAATAAGGCAAGGGGCAAGCCCCTCTGCACATCCCGTCGGGGACGGCTCTTTGCCACTCCCGAAGATACAAAGAATCATTGTTTCACAAGCTAAAAAAGAAAGGAATATATATGGGTTTCGTAGTATTGCACATGGAAAAGGCGCACAGTTCCGACAGCGGAACGACCGCCCACATCGAGCGTTTCATCATACCGAAGAACGCAGACCCGACACGGACGCACCTGAACTGAAAGCTCGTTGCCTACCCCGACGGGATTAAAGGCCGTTCGGCGGCTATGCAGAGAAGATTGGAAGAAGCGGGGCTGACACGCAAAATCGGAAACAACCAAGTACGGGCAATCCGCATCACCGTGTCGGGAACGCACGAGGACATGGAACGCATCGAAAGGGAGGGGCGTTTAGACGAGTGGTGCGCCGACAATATGAAATACTTTGCCGACACGTTCGGAAAGGAGAACATCGTGGTGGCGCACCTGCATCGGGACGAGGAAACGCCGCACATACACGTCACGCTCGTTCCCATCGTCAAAGGAGAGCGCAAGCGCAGGAAAAGGGAGGAACAGACGAAGAAGCGATACTGTAAGAAGTCGACCGATACCGTAAGGCTGTGCGCCGACGATATTATGACACGCCTAAGGCTGAAATCCTACCAAGACACCTACGCCGTGGCGATGGCGAAATACGGGCTGCAAAGGGGCATTGATGGCTCGAAGGCACGGCACAAGTCCACGCAGCAGTATTACAATGAAACGAAGAAACTCACCGACAGCCTCAAAACGGAGGTAGTGGATTTGCAGCGTCAGAAAGAAACGGCGCAGGAGGAACTCAAACGGGAGAAAAAAGAGATACAGACCGAGAAGCTGAAAGGGGCGGCGACCACCGCAGCAGCCAACATCGCCGAGAGTGTCGGTTCTCTTTTCGGCAGTAACAAGGTCAGGACGTTGGAGAGGGAGAACACCGCCCTGCATAGGGAGGTCACCACGCACGGGGAAGCCATCGAAGCCCTGCAAACCCGAATACGGACCATGCAGACCGACCACAGCCGACAAATGGCGGAAGTAGAGCGGAAGCATCGCAGGGAGATAGCGGACAAGGAAGCGAAGCACAAGGAGGAAATATCGTTTCTGAAAACGGTAATCGCAAGGGCGGCGGCATGGTTCTCCTATTTCCGTGAAATGCTCCGTATCGAAAACCTCTGCCACTTTGTCGGGTTCAGCGACGGGCAGCCGGCAATGCTCGTCAAGGGAAAGCCGTTGGAGTATGCAGGGGAACTCTACTCGGAGGAACATAAACGGAAATTCAAGACCGAAAAGGCTGGGGTTCAAGTGATGAAAGACCCCACGGACGGGACGAAATTAGTTCTTGCCATCGACCGAAAGCCCATTACCGAGTGGTTCAAAGAGCAATTCGACAAGCTAAGGCAGAACATACACCGACCCATACAGCCGTAAAGGAAAGGCAGGGGGATTTAGGGGAAATAGAGAAATAATCAGCTGTATCACAATCACTAAATTTAAGTCAATCAAATTATTGGCATTCTATGTGCATAAACGAAATAAAAGTAGTAAATTTGCCAAATAATGACAAATTGAAAAAATATTCGAACGTTATTCGCACAAAAGGTCAAAGCGGCTAGAGTCCGAAGCGGATTGTTGCAAAAGCAATTGGCTTCGGCTTTGAATATAGATGTCCCTATGTATAGCCGAATAGAACGCGGAGACAGGTAAGCTAAAAAGGAGCAAGTGGTATTGCTTTCGGACATCTTGAATATCGAACGGGAAGAGCTGTTGAGCCTTTGGATTGCGGATAAGATAAATGCAATTATCGGAGACGATAAAAACATTGCGGATAAAGCATTGAAGACTATAATTGACAATAGAAATGGAAATAAAGACTATACACACGCTTATCAACGGAGATAGCAGGAATCTTTCTCTTATGCCGGACAAGTCCGTCCATTTGATCATTACGTCGCCCCCGTATTGGCAATTGAAAGATTATGGGAATGACGGGCAAATAGGATTTCATGATAGTTACGAAAGCTATATCAACAATCTGAATATGGTCTGGGCGGAGTGCAATCGAGTATTGCATGACGGTTGCCGTTTGTGCATAAATATAGGAGACCAATTCGCTCGTTCCGTCTATTACGGACGTTATAAAGTGATTCCCATAAGAACCGAAATCATACGTTTTTGCGAAGCTCTCGGAATGGATTATATGGGAGCCGTAATTTGGCAGAAGCAAACAACGATGAATACGACAGGGGGAGGAGCTGTTATGGGTAGTTTTCCCTATCCTCGAAACGGTATTTTGAAAATAGATTACGAATTTATCCTCATTTTTAAAAAACAAGGTAAGGCTCCCGTTCCTGCTATCGAGCAAAAGCAATGTTCGGAAATGACCAAAGATGAATGGAATACATTTTTTGCTTCCCATTGGAATTTCGGCGGGGCTAAACAAGACGGGCACATTGCAGTATTTCCTGAAGAATTACCGCGCCGTTTGATAAAAATGTTCTCTTTTGCCGGAGAAACGGTATTCGATCCGTTCATGGGTAGCGGAACAACGGCTTTAGCTGCACGTAATCTGCAACGCAACTCCATCGGATACGAAATAAATCCCGATTTCAGAAAGTTTTATGAAGAAAAAGTGTCGTCATCCATATCGTTCGGAACGGTAGAATATAAATACCGAACGGACGGGAACGCTTTCGATATAGCAAGCAAGATGGAAACCTTACCGTATCTTTTTCGCGATCCCCATAAAATGGGGAATAAGATAGACATCAAGCGTTTGCAGTTCGGTTCTCGAATAGACAAAGATAAAAAAGAAAGAGAAGAATATTTTTCGGTCAAAACGATTTTATCTCCGAATACAATCGTTTTGAATAACGGACTTACCGTACGATTGCTCGGTATCAAGGAAAAGCCATGCGTCAACGGTAATGCTACGAAATTTCTTTTGGAGAAAACCAAAGGACGCAAAGTATTCTTGCGTTACGATACGATAAAATACGATGATGAGGATATGTTGCTTTGTTATTTATACTTGGACAACAAGACCTTTATCAATGCACATATGTTGAAAAACGGGTTAGTCGATGTAGACTATTCTTTCGATTTCAAATATAAAAGTAAATTCGAAAAACTGATAAACGCATAAAAAGTTATGGATAAATATTCTATGAATTTCGGAAAAAAAGAACGCGTACTGAACTACGCTTGCCAAACATACCAATTATCTCGCCCGAATAAAGTAGGTGCTGTAATGGCTCTTATTCGCGATTGCCAACCTTTTTCGTTCGATGAATGGCAATCATGGTATTTCGAAAATGCTCATACCGCAGGAAAAAATCCGACGAAAATCACAGTCGAAAGTCTCCATGAATTGGGTGAACGGTTGTATGCAAAAATTACGGAAGTCGTGATTCCTGAATGGGAAGCAGCTTTTCGTGAATTGACAGAACAGGACTGTATCGACTATATATACAATCTGACTATAAATCGTACTTATGACGGTTATATACGAGAAAAGTCTGTAATCAATGACGGATTGGCTAAAGTTTTTCCTAATATAGACTTCGAAGAAAGCGATCCCGAATTGGATCATGCAGGAGATATCGATTATATCGCAAAAATCGGAGATAAAGCCATAGGCATACAAATCAAACCGATAACAGCGAGTGCCAATTTCGGTAGTTATTCGCTGACTGAACGAATGAAAGCGAGTTTCGAATCGTTCAAAGAACGATATGGCGGTAATGTGTTTATCGTATTCAGCTTAGATGGAGAAATTGCCAATAAAGAAGTAATAGAGCAAATTAGACATGAAATAAGTCAAATGTTGTACGTGTAGAATAGAAAAGATATACACATATCGATTCTCATGACCGAACGGATTTGAAGACAACTTGAATATATACGGTAACAAGTTATATATTGTTCATTTATGGCAGCTAAGAATATTTGTTTAGATTTCTAATTGCACTATTTCATTGCTGGGAATACCCCACATGCAATGGATGCAAAAATTCATAATGAATCCGAGCGATATTTATTAAAAGCAATTTCTGAGTTACAAAAATATGTAGGGTGTGATATATCCGTTAGGGTTGAAGCTAAAAATGAAGGTGGTATAATTGACAATTTATTACTCATTTGTGATAAAATTGATATTTCAGGTATTTTAACTGCTTTGCTGGCTGGATTTGTAGGTTCGTTTTTCCGTCCTGTAATTCATAAAACAGACGAAATTAAGAATCGAATAGAAATAGCAGAAAAAATTAAAAGTGGTGATTTTTCCAAAGAAGAAGCAGAGATACTATTACAAGGTGACAAACAATTAAAGAAATGGATTAGTAAGTACTATGAAGTCCTTTCGAAAGAAGAAACAATAACCAAAATAGAAGCAAATATTCCAACTGGAGATAATCAAAATAATACTGCAACTATTGAAAAAAAGATTTCTACGGTCATGTTATTCAAGAGGGAACAAGTACTACAACAGAGATAATAAATGGAACAACTATTTATATTGTTTCTCCTGTTTTAGTAAAAGGTCGAAAATTGCCTTGGAGAGGAATTTATTCAGGACTTCCAATTGAATTCAAGATAGATGACAAGGATTTCTTGGAGCAAGTTTATGACCAAGAAATTAAATTTGGAAATGGAACTTCAATTACATGCAATTTACAGATAGAAACAAAAACGACAATTAAAGATGATATTGAAGAAGCAAAAACGTATTACATTGTCAAGCTTATAACACAATGGTCTGATGATGAGCATTTTCAATATGACACTAAAAAGTATAAAAAAATAAAGAAAGAACAAAACCAACCTAAGTAAGCTACATTATTTAGCGATGATTTTTTCGAGTGATTTGTTATTTCGTCAAAAATGGCTATCTTCGCATTCAGAAAGAGTTATTTGACAGCATAGCACCGCAAATCACTGAAAATTGCACGGTTGCTAAATCATATATCCAAAATGCAAAATCCGACTGATTTGCATAACTGCCTGTCAAACAGTGTTATCTTCCATATTCTTCCCATTCAGATTCGGTGGTAAAAATGCAAAAAACGACGGAAAAGTGAAGGCGTTCCGTTACGAATACATTACCTGTTGAGGTGTTCCAGGGTATCATACTTGCAAGGTTAAAACAGCCTGAAAGTAAGGTGTTTCCAACCATACAGGAGTGATTTTTCGGGAAACGGTATGAAATTTTCTCTTTGAGAGACGCTATTTCACCGATTGTCAGTGTTTTGCATACCAATGATTAGCTCTAATGCACGTAAATTTGCAATCAAAAATAGAGCTGATTATGAATGAATTGAAAGTAACTTTCTATCTAAAGAAAAATGAGACGAGAGTCGACGGTACTGTCCCCATCTTGGGACGGATACGAATCGGCATGTCAATGGTACAGTTCAGTGCCAAAGTGTATGTTCAGGAAAAGTTGTGGGATGTAAAGTCTGGCAGGGCAAAAGGGAAAAGCAAGGCGGCACAAAATGCCAATGCCGAGCTTGAAAAGTTGTGCGTGGCCATACATTCCGCATATAAAGAACTTAAACTGAAGAGCGACAATGTCCTTGCCATTGATGTGAAAAATTCTTTTCAGGGCATTGCTTCCGAACAGGACACACTGGTCAAGCATTACGGGCATCTCAATGACAAATTCTATCAAAAAGTCGGTGTCAGCCGTTCCATAGATACCTACAAACGGTATTGTGTGGCTCTTAACCATCTTAAGAATTTCCTTCAAAAGAAATACAATGTAAGGGATATGGCATTCCAATCCCTTAATCCCACATTCGTGAAAGCATTTGACCTGTATCTCCGTTCCGACCTGCAAATGGCATCCAATACCATAGTCAGTATCGTGGCTCGTTTACATCTTGTAATCAAGTCCGCCATGGATAACGGGTTGATAAGACAAGATCCGTTCATGGACTACAAATATGTAACCGATTCTCTTGTAGCCAAATGTCTGTCCGAAAAAGAATTCAATCTGATTCTTACGACACCACTGCCAAAAGACAATATGAATCTGGTGCGTGATGTCTTCATATTTTCCTGCATGACCGGTCTGGCATTCAGCGACCTCCGCAATCTGACACCCGAGAATATGAAACAGGCAGAAGACGGTGTCTGGTGGATACATACCGCGAGAAAGAAAACCGGGACTCCTTGTCATATTCCATTGATGGAGCTGCCGTTGCAATTGATAGAGAAGTATAGGGGCATATCAGACAAAGGGCGGTTGTTCCCTATGTTGAGTTGCAGCAAGACAAACATCAATCTCAAAAAGATTGCAAGAATCTGTGGCATAGAACGTTGTCTGACATTTCATCAAGCGAGACATACATACGCCTCGTTAATCACTCTGTCACAGGGAGTTCCAATGGATACCGTCCGTGAGTTGCTGGGGCACAGAAGTTGGAAAAGCACCCGTATCTACGCTCATCTTACCCAAGAGAAGATAGGGGCAGACATGGGTGATTTACAATCACGAATCGGAAAAAAGTTCATTTTGTCAGATAATAACATATCCCAACAGACACTATAAGCATATGAATAACAGGAAAACCACATACAGTACTTTCGCAGTTGTTTTCTATATCAACAAGCAGAAGGTCAAGAAGAACGGCTTGTGTCCACTGATGGGCAGGATATCCATAAATAAGGAAATCGCACAATTCTCAGCGAAGATGGATATTGATCCGGCACTGTGGGACGCTAAAAGATACAGGCTTAAAGGCAAGAACCGTGATATTCAGGAAATCAACTGTGCCATAGAGAAATTAATGGCTGATATACACCGCTATTATAATGAAATCCTTGCGGAACAAGGATATATAACGGCAGAACTTGTCAAGAATGCCATCAACGGCGTAGGGATGAGAAAACGTAAATTATTGGAATTGTATCAGGAGTATATTGAAGAGTTCTCGCAACAAGTAGGCCTGACACGTTCTTCCGGCACACTGCATAACCATCGTGCATCATATAACAGGTTGAAGAAATTCATCCAAGCCTATTACAATGTCAATGACATTGCACTCAGACATCTGGATTACAGCTTCATTGAAAAGTATGACCATTATCTGAGGGCGGATATGAAACGTTCGCTCTCTACCGTTGAAGGTTTTACCATCATGCTGAAAACCATAGTCAAGAGAGCAATCGCACAAGGGACTCTCCTTAAGAATCCCTTTGCCGGCTATTTCCCTGAGAAAGCGATGAAAAAATACCGGCACTTGGAATTGGATGAACTGAAACGCCTGATGGAAACTCCCATACAGGAAAAATTTCTCTGCTATGTAAGAGACTTATTCGTATTCAGCACGTTCACCGGCATCTCGTATATAGACTTATGCAATTTACGGAAAGAGAATTTTTACCATACTGAAGACGGTAAGCTGTGGGTTCGGTTCAACAGGCAAAAGACTAAAAGCGAATGTATCATTCAGGTTTTGGATTTACCTCGGCGAATCATGGATAAATACAAAGATCAACGTGTGGATGATAGAATCTTCAAAGTTCCCGTCCGTTCGGCATTGACAGCCAATTTCAGGAAACTGGCTGAGAAATGCAACATTGACAAACGAATCACATTCCACATGGCAAGACATAATTTCGGTTCATTGATAACTCTGTCACAAGGAGTTCCGTTGGAATCAGTATGCAAAATGATGGGACACAGAAATATCAGCACCACACAGCTGTATGCGAAACTGACACATCAGAAAGTTAATGAGGACATCAAGCGAATCAGCATGAAAGTCCAGTCCAAATATGAAATTCCGGAATGGAACAAGGGTTGCGATAATGTTAAAAACATACACTACGGACAAAGGGAGCAGGGAAATCAATAATATATCTTGGTCAGACATATAATATTCCGTCAGTCGCATATTTCCTTGCCTGCCCATTAAGTTAGTACAGACTTTCCTGAAAGCGAAAAGGTCAGGCGGCCGTACCGTTTCGGGCAGAATCTTCCTTTGCAAAGCAAAGAGTATTCAGCCCGAAAACCTTTTCCCTTTCACGTCTGTACAATAGACGCTGACGGCAGCGGAAACAAGCGACCGACGGAAAAGTCGGATAAAGCACCTGAATGAAAAACAGCATATAGATGGGTTAAAACCAAACACCTATCTATATGCTGCTCTTATTTTCTTGGGAGGGATAATTTTTAGGAACACAATGAAATGGGCAGACGGCAAACTGCGCTCCTTCCAGAAAAATCAAAAGGTTGTTTTCGCTCTTGGCGGTGTTCCAATAGCCTGTAATAGCTATAATGTGCGGTTATAGACCATTTGGGTTAACCGGCAGCCCGTCTATTTCAACCTATACGCTTCTTTGTACCCTTTCATCAAGGTGCGCTCGATGTCGGAATTGCGGTACAGAATCTTGCCGCCAACCTGCGTGTATGGCAGGATGCCGTTGTTGCGGTAGTCCTGAAGAGTTCTGCGGCTTACTTTCAACAAGTGCGCCACCTCCTTGTCTGTCAGCAGTTCATCGTTGAATACTGCTGGCTGTTGCTTGCTTAGCAACTTTTCGAGCGAAGCCAAAAGCCTGTCGAAATTCGAGTGTACGCTCTTTACCCACTCGTGATCTTTTTCTCTGATTCCATTACTCATACGGTTCTATTATTGGTTATACGTTTCTTGGTCAAATGCTACTGCCTTTCCATTGTGCCCCCTTGCGTCTGTCTTCCACAGCAGAAATGACAGGTTCCACATCTTCGGAGCGGTAGTAGGTCCTGTTACCTATTTTGGTAAAGGCAAGCGTTCCGTTGTCACGAAGGGTCTGCAAGGTTCTCGGACTGATGCGTAGTTTCCGGCACACGGCATGATTATCCATCCAGCCGTTCTTTTCCCTTTCTCCATACGACTTGCAAAGGTTGTCGATTCGTTGTACGAAGTAATCCAACTTCGCAGCCACCTCTTCAAAGGCTTGTTTCTCAAAACTGATTATTTCCATAATTGTCACTGTTTATATTGTTCATACTATTTTTTCGTCGGTTCTGCAAAAGTAAGTCGGCTTTGCGTCTTACCATATGCGTTTCAAACATGTGGTTGTCTATGGCATAATTGGCTTAAGACACCGCCTTGTTTTTACTGTTCCCTGTGCAAAGTAATGTAGTAATCGTCACACTGCAAAGGATTTACAGATTGCTGACGGTCTGTTGCATCACTTGTCATCATGTTACATAATCAGTGGACAAAATGTACTGGCTAAGAATACTGATTTCAGGAAACAAACTTCTCTCAACTAAATGACATAAGCAGATTATAGCAATTAGCACCGTTGCTTCAATGGCTAAACGCATAATCCACCATAATTGCCACACTGTCTCCATTTACTTGATTCTGTGAACTATACACACTTCCTTTGCAGACGATAATCGGTCAAGGTGCATACCGAGACCACTGTATTAACCAATTAAAATCCATAATTTATGGGAACAACAAAAAAACTTGGGAAAGAACAATGGGAGACTATGACAGGCACGGTAATGTCTCAGATTCTTCCCGATGGAGACAAACTTGAAATCGAAAACGAGGCAGAAGTTGGTAGGCAACCCGAAACGTCTCCGGCTCCCCAACGCAGAGTAAGCAGCCGACAACGCAAGCTGTCGTTGGACGAGTATCGCAGTACCTTTCTGCAAGTGCCGAAAATCGAAGACCGCAAACCCGTTTTTGTCAGTTGCGAAGTGCGCGACAGGTTGGATGAGTTTGTGCGCAAGCTCGGGAATCGCAAAATGAGCGTGTCGGGATTACTTGAAAACATCGCCAGACAACATCTTGAAATCTATTCGGAAGACTTCGAGCAGTGGCGCAAATTGTAGGAAAAATCTGCATTACTGCCGTCAGGCATTCTTGAATCCACTGATGCGTGTAACTTCTGTTTTTGGAAGGGAGCGAGGTTATCTTTCGGGCATCCCAAAAAACTTCGCTCCACTCCCGAAATCGTGGAGACAATCCGCTCCCAATGGTCGCAGATTGTAAGATACATCATCACAGTGAAATGGCTAATCACAATAAACCAAGTAAAATGAGTAACAGCAATAAAATCAAACCCAAAGGGAGACCGAGAGCAAGCAGCTTTCGCAAACTCTCCAAATCCGTAACAGTGAAATTCTCCAAGCCCGATTACGACCGTCTGTGTCTTCGTAGCAGACAGGCCAATCGGACACTTGCCGAATACATCAGAGATTCTACGTTCAACACACAGATTGTGGCCAAGCATTCCCTGGAGGAAGCGGTCACTATCGTAGCCTTGTAGGAATGGCGAACAACCTGAACCAGCTTACAAAACTGTCACATCAGATTGGACTGTACCGTACCGCCAATATGGTAACGGAACTGCTTGAAAAACTGAAAGCGATAATGCACGAATATAAAACTTAACAGTGAGGTAACAATGATAGGAAAAATCAAGAAAGGAAAATCATTTGGCGGATGCATCCGCTATGTAATGGGCAAAGATAATGCAGAAATCATTGCTTCCGATGGCGTATTGTTAGGTAATACTCATGAAATAACGGACAGTTTCAACTATCATCGTATGCTTAATCCAAAAATAAAACAGCCTGTCGGACACATCGCTTTGAGCTTCAAACCGGAAGACAAGCCCAAACTGACCGATGAACTTATGGCTAAAATAGCAATGGAATATATGGATCTGATGGGCATTAGGAACACCCAATTCATATTGGTAAGGCACAATAATACCGACAATCCGCATTGTCATTTGGTCTACAACCGCATAGGGTATGACGGCAAGGTAATCTCTTCGCAAGGTGATTACAAGCGTAACGAGATAGCGACAAAAAAGCTGAAAGACAAATACGGATTGACATATGCCGAGGATAAAAGCAAGACCAACGTGGAGAAACTGCGTTCTGCCGAACAGGTAAAATATGAGATTCACAACTCCGTGAAGGATGCGTTGCGACATTCTAAAACATGGAAAGAGTTCAATGACAGTCTGGTGGAACAAGGTATCATACTTGAATTCGTAAAAAGAAGCCGTGATATAAAGTCGGTAAATGATATACAGGGTATTCGCTTTACCAAAGACGGACTGACCTTCAAGGCTTCACAAATCAGCCGTGATTTCAGTTTCGCAAAACTCAATGCCCGATTAAGTTGGAATACGTCTGATACAGAGCAGAGCCTTGACTCTAAAAAGCAGAAACATAAACTGATATCCGATAATGCTCTCAATACCAATATTATTGAAAGTAACGGTTTGGGATTGCTTTCTTCTTTTGGCGAAACTCCACCGGAAGAACAAATCCCATACGATGAACTATTGCGCAAGCTCAAGAAGAAAAAGAGAAAAGGCTTGGGTCTGTAATAAAATTATCGAAACGTAAAACATTAAAATCAAGATAAATATGAAACAGGAAGAATTAATGGAAAGCATCTATGGATGCCTGGAGAGAATAGAAAACAAGGTGAACGGTCTATCCATGCCCCAATCGGTAGACGGAAATTCCGAAGTGTACAACACAAATGATGCTGCAATGCAGGAGTTCAAACAGGACTTGAACGGCATCAAGACATCGTTCAACCGCCTTACAGAAAGCATCGTTGCCATCCGTGGCGATATCACCGATTTACTGAAACGCAACTCTATGGTAAACAAGGTCATGGAATCATTGTCTGTGCAGAACAACGAACATCAGCACAGCCGGAAGCAACAGAACGATTGTTCCAATAGAATCATCAAGATGTTGGCCGATCTGGGAACAAAGCAGACGCAGGAATCCGATGAGATAAAATCTCTGTTGCGAACCACCGATGAGCGTATCAAGGATGGTGTCTATTACGAAAAACACCACAGTTTCAGTATCGAATCTCCCTTTATCTTTTGGGGCTTTTGCGGAATGTTTGCCATGATAGTCGTCTTGGCTGTGGCACTGTATTTCGCCAAGCAACCGGATTACGACCGCATCGACAACGACTTGAAGTACCGCTACATCAAGATGAAAGGAGAGATTACCCCGAACGGTATATCAGAATTGGAAAACATCTTTGAACTCAATCGTGATAACGACAAAATCCGCCAGATGCGCAAAGATGTGGAATCCTACGAAGATGCAGTACACAAACGAGCTGCCCTTGCTGAGCAAGCCCGATTAAAAGAACAGGCAGCAAAGGAGCAGGAGGACAAGGCAAAATCCATCAAATCCAAGCCAATACAAACTGACAAACCTAAAAAGTGAGCGTATGGCAAGAGTAAAAGTTGCGAAGTGAACGGAAATAGAAAGCCAGCAGGTTATCAATAATCATGTGGCTTTCTTTAATATACCTTGTTCATTAAACAAAATGCCATCTTTTTGAAAAAATACACCATGTTTTTGAAAGAATACTCCATATATTAGTGATAATCACAGGAAAATTTGTATCTTTGCAAAATTTTAATGGGATCATACAACATCATACATTAGTATATGCAGAAAGGTGCAAATATCAATAGAATAAAAGCTGTGCTTGCGGAACAAAATAGAACAAGCAAATGGCTCGCTGGAGAATTGGGCAAAGATCAAGCTACTATATCAAAATGGTGTACCAATACATATCAGCCAAGTTTGGATACATTGGTGAAAATAGCAGAACTGCTCAATGTTGATGTTAGAGATTTAATTGTAAAAACTGAAATTAAATAAGTTCATGTATAAAATAGAATGGGATAAAGATACCGGAGGTGTTTTGTTAAGTGCCAAAGTCACTAAAGAGACTTTAGGTATTGCACCTCGTCCTGTTTGGTTTGAAGAACTTGATTTACTTGGTCTTGACCGTCTTGGTTGGACTTACCCACGAACAGAAGAACCACTTATGTGGGCAGTTAATAAACAATATTTCTATCGTGGCGACTTGATGTTTGAGGCTAAAGGTGCTAATATTTACGATGCGCCAACAATCGTTTTCCAATCGGGTAAAGAGACAGCCACTATAAAACCGATTGACGTGAAAGAAATGTTAAGGCGTAATAGCGATCAAATGTTTTTGATTGAGAATGAGGCTATCGAATTTATTCGCGATACCTATATGGCTTATTCTGGTGTGAGTAAAGCCAATGCACTATCAAAAGCTAATCAAGAGGTTGACTTTGAAGCACTCGCAGAGAAGGTAGAAAAACGTACTAAACAAAAAATGGCAGTAGTAAAGCAGGATTGCGACAGTTTCGATATAGTACCGCTCAAAACAGCCAATGCCGAAGGTAAACGTGTGTTGCTCTCTACTCGTATAGATAGATTTATTGCATCATTTTCTGGTGGAAAAGACTCGCAAGTAGTGCTTGACCTTGTAACACGTGCCATACCTCCCACTGCTTTCGAGGTGATTTATTCCGATACCGGTTATGAATTGCCTCCGTCATTGGAGCTTTATGAAGAAGTGAAACGCTTTTATGGCGAGCGTTTTCCCGCATTGAAGTTTTCCACCACGCGTAACCACGAATCGGTTCTCAATTACTGGGATAAAATAGGGACTCCTAACGACACCCACCGTTGGTGTTGCTCTGTAATGAAGACCGCACCGCTTTATCGCTCACTTAAAGTGGAGGGTAACAAGCAAGCGCGTGTGCTTACGTTTGATGGTGTCCGAGCAGAAGAATCTACTCGAAGAAGTGGGTATAACAGAATTGGAAATGGCAAACATATCTTTACATACAATGCCCATCCTATTCTTCAATGGAATGTCGTTGAGATTTTCTTATATTTGATTATTCGCAATATTCCATTAAATCCAGCTTACCGCTTTGGATTTTCACGTGTTGGTTGTGTTATTTGTCCGTTTGGGTCTGATTGGTCTGATTTTTTGGTTAGTAAATTATACCCTGATTTCAGAAAACCTTTTTTAGATAAGTTGCAATTTTGGGTTGAGACATCGGGTATTAAGGATCCCAAAACTTTTATCAAGACTAAACGTTGGCACATATCTGCACTTGGTAGTCCATCCTTGTCTAATAAAGATAGAGTTTTGATAAGTAGTTCCAACCACGTTACAAAACTCAAAATTTCAGCCGATCCAAATATCTTTTTTGAATGGCTTAAAGTTCTTGGAACGTACACTATAGGCAACACCAAAGGCTCTTTTTCTGGAGCTATTCAAGTCGGCAAAGATATTATCTCATTTAGTGGCAATAAAACAGCCGCTCATATTGAGATTAAATTCAACACAAGTGATTCTCGCTTTGCAAATAATCTAATGCGAATCGCTCAAAAAGCGGCATATTGTGTTCAATGCGAAGTTTGCGAAGTCCAATGTCCTACTGGAGCTTTGAAAATTGTGCCGCATTTGTCTATTGGATCACAATGTGTGCATTGCTTGAAATGTATTAATTTCCACGAAAAAGGTTGCATTGCAGCCGATTGTTTAAGAAAAATATCTGGTAAAATAAAAATGGATTCTTCATTATCAATAAAGGGTTATAAAACATTTGGTCTTCGTGATGAATGGATAGATGAATATGTAAGTGATCCTGATAACTTTTGGTCAAGCACATTGTTAGGCACTGCTATGTTTGATTCTTTTAAGGCTTGGACTAAAGACGCTGGATTACTTGACACCAAAAATAGCCCTACAGAATTTTGCAAGTTAATGCAAGAAATTTATCGAGATAATCCCTCGTTGTTTTGGGAGATTATATGGATAAATCTTTCATATTCGTCTTTTATAGTCAATCGATTTATTAGCCAAATTTCTGTCGGAGACATTTTTGACAAGAAAACAATCTCTGATAAAATCAGTACTTCAGAAAGTGTTTCTTCACTGACAACATTAAACAATGCTATTGGGGCACTAATGGATATGTTCAAGAATTCGCCTATTGGCGATGACCTTGTTCAAGGTGAAGAATTTGAAAAAAAACGTATCAGAAGAAGTTACGATGATTTGAGCCTTGAAGCTCTTGCGTATTCATTATATCTATATGCCGAAAAAAATGGCAGCAAGGAATTCCGTGTTTCAGACCTTTACAATACTGACGGCTATAAAAGTGCGCCACTGGAATTTGGCATATCAAAAAACTCTCTTTTGAAGAAGTTGCGTGCGCTTTCATCTGATGCAAATAGGGTTTTATTAGCTGAATTAAATATGGGATTAGACCATATTACATTAAAAGAAGATTTGGATTCTATTTCTGTACTTAAAATATTGACAGCGTAATGAACTATGTTTTAGATATGTATCGACTTATGTTTACCTCTTTAAGAAGAGGTAACACGCAAGGTGTGTATTCTAAAGCAAAACCCGTTTTTTTAATAACACTACTTGATTATATTCCACTTTATGAAGACAATAAATTGAAATGGGGAGATGAATTATTCCATGAAAATTATCTTCATAATTTCGAAATGGAAGAAAATCTGAAACCCACTCCTATGTGGAAGCCTTTTTTCTACCTATCTTCCGAACCATTCTATGCTCTTGTGTGGCGAGAAAATCCGCCATACAATTTATTGAAGCATCCCTCGGCAAAGCTCTTAAAAGAGTATCTGGATTACGCCAAACTTGACGATGAGTTGTGGAAACTGCTGCAAGATGAATCGAATAGAGCATATCTACGAGAGTGCATAATTAAAAACTATTTCAATTGAATTTCAATTTTATACTTGACAATGGCAACGACATATAACGATATCATAAAAAAGCGTAGCGGTAGGGCTGCGTACAGCATAGAAGAAGAAAAAGGGAATCAATGGGCATCGTTCATTCCCAACGAGCAGTTTAATACCGTTCTGCGTACAGTACTTCGCTCGGTGCGAGGCAACGATATTGATGCCCATAAATCGTTTTGGATAAACGGCACATACGGCACAGGCAAGAGCCATGCCGTATCTGTTATCACGCATTTGCTCTGCGACACTGTTGACAATATAAAGGAGTGGGTGGACTATGAATATGGAGCAGACAAGTTCGATCTTATTCGCAATCAAATCTATAGTTTGCGTGAAGCCAAACGTTTGTTGCCTGTCAAGATTGAAGGACTGCGTGATATGTCGCACGTGTCCGACCTGCCATTGGTGCTTCAAACTGCCGTTGTCAAAGCACTCAATGAATTGGATATTGAATTAGCCGTTGATACTGATTTCGATGCACTCATACAGCATATTCAAGATAACCAAGTGATTTGGGATGACCTTATCGCCCGTTTTGCCGAATTGCGCTCAATTGCTTCTACCCGTGAGAAGTTGATACAGAAACTATCAGGAAAAGATATGGCGACTTTCCAAAAGGCAAAGTCAGCCCAACGCCAAGCAAACATGACAATTCTTCTGAATCAAGAGAATGTTGGGGCCTGGCTTATCGAGGTACAGGAGAAGCTCCGTGTGGAAACTGATTACAGAGGCTTGCTGATTATTTGGGATGAGTTTACCGATGTTATGGAAGATTCTATAGGTATTCCCGTACTTAAAGCCCTTCAGACTATTGCACAAAAGTTTGCCAACGAGGGGAACGATAGTTTCCTCTTCTTGATTTCTCATCCGTCAGCCTTCAACAAACTGGGCAACGAGGAAACCAAGCAGACCGACGGACGCTACCACCGTATGAAATATAATATGGAGTCGGTGTCGGCATTCAAAATAATGTCTCGCAAATTTGAGATTGTCGACCAGGAACGCCACCAATCAATGACCGATTTTTTCTATTCGACCAACCATAATTTGCTTGACCTATACACAGCAACGTCCAACGACCCGAAAGAAACTCGTGGAGATTTAATCAACCTCTTTCCTATACACCCGGCTACCGCCAACCTTGCCACACACTATGCCACTGTTGTCGGTTCATCAAGCCGAAGTGTATTTGAGTTTATCGGTCAAAATGAGGCAATGGAAGATTTCTTGGAAAGTGAAACAGCTTTTGCCAATCGTCAAACCGTTACAGCAGATTATCTTTGGGATTTCGTTCTGAAAGTATTCCAAGATGATGTGGTAAACTATGGAGCTGTTACTGAACGTTTCAATACATACCGCTTGCAAGTGGAAAACCATGGTGAAGCGGCTTATGCTGTTTTCAAAGGTATCTTGCTACTCAACGCATTCAACAACATATCTGCCGAAAATAACAATGACCTCGTAACACCGACAGAAGATAACATCGTAAATCTTTTTCTCGGTACTCAGTATGAGAATGAAACCGAAGATGCGCTCAATTGGTTTAACGATCAAGGTATAATCCAACGTGCGCCTGGTGGAATCTTCTCTGTTCAATTCTCTGCTTTGCCTTCGCATGAAATTGAAGAACTGAAGCAATCGCTTGCTAATGATACAGATAAATTCCGCTTTATTTCGAGTGTACTCAACTTTGGAGATACAGCTGCTTCATACTTTACTAAAAAGTATGTTCAGAAAATTATTCGTCCTTATGCTTTTCACTTTTATTCGGAAGCATCCAATGATGCATTGTTGAAAGACAAAATTAAACGCGCAAAAAGAGAGACACGTCCGAGCGATCTTTATTTGGCACTATTATTTTCAAAAAACAATGCTGAAATAGCTCATCTCCGTGAGTTTGCCGAACAAGCATCTACTAACGGTGCAAACGAAGATAAAGATTTGAGAGACATTATATTCATTGTCTTCGATACGGCATTTGGCGATAAACAATATGACCGGTTCATTGAATACATGGCAAACTACACCTCCGCCCAGTCGCATGGTTTTCTCGACCAAGTGAATGTGCATCGCAACCACGCCGCAGATATGATAAAGGAATGGCTACAAGATGCTCAGCGTGGTAATGCCACTATTTATGTAAACGGACAACAAATTCCCATCTCGGTTAAACACCTTCCATCGTATCTCAATAATACGGTAGCTCCTATTATCTTCCCTCAAGGACCTGATGCTATAGAAGCAATTAGACAGAAAGCTCCAAATCCATTCTGGAAGCCTATAGTATCAGAAGTGATTATTCGCACATTCATTTTCAGCACCAATAAGTCGGAGCTTACTGAGGGGGCAAGTAACATTAAACCTTTGCTATATCTCATACAAGATGCTATTGACGAAAACCTTGAATGGCGTGCAGATATGCCCGACAATCACCCATTCAAGATGGTCTTTGACTTCATCCAAAACAAAATTAAATATGCCGATAAGTCGCTGCTATTCAATTTTGCCGATAAGTTTGACGACCTTCGAAAACCACCATACGGGCTGTCGGGTAACTACGCATCTGCAGCTATGGTTGCTTTTGCTCTACGTAGTTGGGAAAACAAGATTTTCGACACTTTAGGAAAACCCATCGACAAAAATAGTTTGGTAACGATCATTACCGAACTGTTTAATGTCTGGGAGAAAGGAAAAAACTCAAATAAATTGAGCTTCAAATTTCAGACACCAGAAGAGGGTAAATTATGTAAAACTCTCGTTAAGACTTTCAAACTTGACAAATTGAAAGGTTACAGCGATATATCAAGTCTTAAAGATGCTCGTTTTGCTATAACCGGCTCTTTACTCGAAGAAAAGGGATATCCGCTATGGGCACTCAAATATATGGATGACGAATTTGTAAATTCTCATCCTGCTATTCTGCTTAACGAAGAACTCCAGCATTTGTTTGATAACATCGTTGCTATCTGTGGCGAAAAGGATATTAAAAATCCGGCTTTCGTCAAAGACACTCTCGAACTTATAGAAAACTATCGTGCCGATATACCAGACATTATGGCAAAGCCCGGTAACTTCCAAAACGGATTTAATAACTTCTTGCTTAGTCAACCCGGTATCGGTTTACAGAACTTTGAAATTGATTCTGCTTATGAATTTGTGAAAAAGCATCTTGAATCAACTGTAGGCTATTGGTCTGAAGAAGAAGTTGTAGTAGCCTTGAAAGACTGGCGTATTGCTGAAAATGACAAAATAGAAGCAGAGCGTCGTCGCGAGGAAGAAGAACGACGCAGATTAGAAGAAGAGGAACGTGAGCGAAAATTGGAAGAAGAACGCCACAAACTCGAAGAAGAGGCTAAAAATGCAAAGAACAAAGCTTTGCAAGAATTGAAAGGAAATCCGGAACAAATAGTTCGTAAGAAAGTTTCCGCCCAACAATACATTGATTCTATTGACTCAGTAGATTCACTCCGTTCACTTCTCGACAAGGTGATCGATTTAGGTTACGAATTTATTATTGATAAAATTCTCGAATCATCAAATAAATAGAAGTAGCCTATGTATCAGTCGTTCAACTCACTTGATGAGCTTTTTGCATATATGTATGAAGATAAGCACTGGACAGGTGCCAATGCTTCTCATTTTGACAGGTATCCTGTCAGGTTCGTGCTGTTCGATAATTTTTCCGACTTCAATGAATTTATTGTAAACCGCCCGGTCGGTATTTACAAACATTCCATTGATACGATGATTGATGTTGAGCATCCTGATGACTTTCTGTCATATACCGAACTGTCCGGTGAGATACGCGCTTTTACAAAGAAAATACCAATAAATGATTTTATCATTTACCCGTTTTCTGAAATGGCTCGCTTCTATGACAACGAAGAATACAAGGAATTTGATGCTCTGATTACCACCATACGCGGTTCACAAGCTCCGGAAGATGCTCAAAGAGAGCATGTACGCATATATATACCGATAGTGGGAATGCAGAAGAAAATGGGCAAGTTTATGAACGATAATTCTACGTTTGTCTGGGAGCTTAAATCAGAAACCGATAAAGGCATTTATAATTTGGTTGTAACTAATGGCACTACCTATGGCGTTTCCGGACTTTCCGACAAATATACGTATGTCAAGAATTTACATGACTGGCTTAAATTGTGGGAGAAAGGGAGTAAGATACAACCAACTATCATCAGTAGCTCACCGAACATTTTTGCTAATGCACATTTTGCTAAACCTGATAATGCTTTTACATATACTGAATGCAAAAATGCTTACGAATTTCTTGTTAAAGGTTTGCATCTTGATTTTGGTGTAACAGAATACCCCTGTGAAGAAGAAATGTGCTATTGGGAACAACTGGCTGCAGAGATAGATGTAAACACTTTCAATTTTGACGAGTTCGTGAAAGAACGCCTTGATATATTTGCTCTGCAAGACGGTATTGATTTTATAAAATCATGGTTTGATTGCGAAACAGATTTTGACCGTTGGCTGTTATCAATGTATTTCCGTAAGATTGCCAACTCAACCGGATATATTTATCGCGTTCTTTGTCAATGCTCAAACCTTAGCAAGGCGGAGCTATTCTCAAATATCGCTACTCTCATATTTGAAGAACCGAATAAAGAAGTATATATTTCAGAGCGTTTCCAAGCGATGAATTTGGCAGCCCAAAAAGGTGTTAAAATCACCGATATGGCAAAGACTAAATTAAAAGCTAAACTTAAGTCTATTGTAACATCTCCCGAACAGGGCGGATATTATCTTGCCTCCAAACTTCTGACTCCGTTAACGGAAGAAGAATTGCAACTTGCCATTCTTTGGGTCGCTCAGGAAAATATCAATCTCAATGATGTAAAGAGTGTTTTTCCCGAGTTATATTCTTATATGCAACCTATAGAACTAAACTCTTTGGAGGCATCTAATCAGTGGATATTGGAATATTTCAATGGCTATCGCTTATCTAAAATCTCAAATAACATCAATGAACGTGTTTCTGAAATTATTTCTGATAAAAACGCTAATTCTGCATCTTTCTTAAGTTGGTATGACAATTTCAAAACAGTCAAAACAATATTACATAACCGTTCAGATATTGATGTTTTTTATTGGATAGATGGGTTGGGCGTTGATTGGATACCATTTATCCGAAATATTATAGGAATATTTTCAAAAGAGCACGTGTATCTTAACGAAATACATATTGCAGTGGCAGACCTGCCAACAACTACCGCAACCAACAAGCCTATTTTGCAATCGCTGTTACCAGAAGACCGACACCTTGAAAAGGTTGGTGATTTGGATAGCTTTGCTCATTCGTCAAAGAATTATCCCCAATATATTATTGACGAAATGAATATCTTAGAAAAAGCGATAACCCAAGTGCTTGATAAATACACAGGAAAGAAAATAGCTTTCATCTCTGACCATGGTGTTACTTACCTTTCACAACATTCAAAAGGTCTTAAACTGTCTGGGCTTACACCCAACCATGAAGGCAGATTAGCTGATATTATTGGAAATAATTATGTTTCTGATGACAACTATATTGTCCTTGACGACAAGAAAACAATATGTTCGTTGACCCACAAGTCATTAACAGACAAAGTGAACACCGGACACGGCGCTCACGGAGGTTGCCTTCCCGAAGAAGTATTAGTTCCCATTATTGTGGTTTCTTCTCAGAAAAACGCAAACACCTATTCTGTTGCTATTGATAATGACGAAATAAACGGCAGACAACCTACGCTGAAATTTACCATTAAGGGACTTGCTTCTGTAGATGTTCCCACGCTTGAATATAACGGTGTTATATATCATCTACTGAACCATGGCAATGATAAATTTGAGAGTGAACGTTTGAACTTGGTTGATACTGCTACTAAGGCAATTGTACGTATCAATAATGAAATTTTTAATACATTCAACATCAAAATCTCTACGGGTGCTACCGAAGATGATTTATTTGGTGATTTATAAATATTTATATAGATGGACAAATCCTTATCAGATAAGATTCGTGAGCAATTTGCTGCGATGACAATATATAAAGACCCAACTTCAACAGGCAGCCTTTTTGCAGGAAGAAATTTGCCGTCATTTGTAAAAGATTTTTTACTCAAACGGTATATCAATTTTGACGGTTCTGTTAATCGGCTTAAATTAACAGATTTTCTCGATTCGGTTATTCCTACCGAACAATCTACAGTTAAAGACCGATTGGATTGTGGAGAAGAGTTGACCCTTCTCACTCGCTTTATTGTGTATATTGACCTTGTTAAGGGCATTCGCCGTTTTTCGATACCCGATATGGGTATTAAACAAAATGAAGGGCAAATCCCTGAATATGTTTATAAAGCACACATGGGCGAACTTGTCGATGGTGAAAAATGGGGTATAATTAAATTGGCTCTCCTACCTGATGATGATGGCAAAAAGAACCATGTGGAAATGGTGGACTATAAGCCGTTCAAACCTTATAGGTCAGTTGATGTTGACTATTTAAAAAATGCACGTGAGGCATTCACTACAAAAGAGTGGATTGATATGTTACTATCCGCTATGGAATATGATGCTGATGGCTTCCAATCGCAAACGGAAAAGATAGAGTTCCTTACAAGGTTACTTATTTTCATAGAGCCTCGCTTAAATGTGATTGAACTTGCACCAAAAGGAACCGGTAAAAGTTATGTTTTCGGCAACCTCTCCAAATATGGTTGGTTGGTAAGTGGTGGTAAGGTTACTCGTGCCAAGTTGTTTTACGATAAACAAAAACAACAAAATGGCATTATGAAGAACCATGATTTTACAGCATTTGATGAAATTCAAACTATCGTATTTCAAGAACCTGCTGAAATTCAAGCCGCTTTAAAATCATACCTTGAATCGGGGAAAACCACAATTGACAATAACGAATTTACATCGGAATGCGGTTTGATGCTAATGGGAAATATCCCATTAAATGAGAAAAAACGACCGCTCAATTTCCGTTATTTTGATTCTTTACCTCATAACTTTCGTGAGTCAGCTTTGCTTGACCGTTTTCATTGTTTCATTGAGGGTTGGCATTTGCCTCGTATTCACAAGGGTATGATTTTCAAGGGATGGACTATTAATGTGGAATATTTTTCTGAAATTCTCCATGCTCTCCGCACGCAAAGTATTTATAGTATTGTATTCGACCAAATAGTAGACTATGATAAGAACGCAGATACACGCGATTTCAACGCTGTTAAACGTATTGCAGTGGGGTATATGAAGCTTCTCTTCCCTCATTGGACGAGCTCATCAAAAGTTGATTTTGAAGAATTTGACACCTATTGCTTACAACCTGCTATCCGTAGGCGCGGCATCATTAAGGAACAATGTCACTATATTGATTCTGAATTTAAAACTTCTATGCCTAATTTTTGGATTAACAAGGGCATAGTGAATAATACAGATTCAGATGATAAGGGTATGGAAGAAAATGAGTTATTTTAAGGATTGAATTATTTTTGAGTGATTTTATAGGCATATGGAAAATTTGGATAAGCTTGTACTTGAATTATGTAAACTGCCACAAGAAACAGGTTGGGTAGAGTTCAAACATAACAATTGCGATCCTAAAATGGTTGGCGAGGATATCAGTGCCTTAGCCAATAGTGCTGTTATTGCGGATAGGAGTTATGCCTATATGATATGGGGTATTGATGATAATACCCACGAGATAATTGGCACAAAAGTCAGTTTGAAAAAAGAGAAGAAAGGTAATCAAGAACTTGAGAACTGGTTGCGCTATTTGCTTTCCAAAAATGCCGATTTCGAAATGCACTCTGTTGATATTGATGGAAAGCACATTGAAATACTGATTATCTCAAAAGCAGTAGGCGTACCTGTTACTTTTGAAAAGGTGGATTATATCCGAGTAGGCAGTTATACGAAGAAAATCATTGAATTTCCTGCATTGCAAGCTCAATTATGGGATAAATTGCGAAATCAACAATTTGAAGATGCTTATGCTATATCCGATATACAATTACAGGATATACCTCACTATTTGAATTGCGAGGTATATTTTGATACTCTAAATATGCCAATTCCAACAAGCATTGATAAATATGCACATTATTTGGTAGAGGACGGTATTATTGTCAAACAGGACAATGGACTCTATGCCATAACAAACCTTGGGGCTATTCTCTTTGCAAAGAAACTTTCGGAGTTTCCGCGTGTAGGACGAAAAGCAATAAGAATTGTACAATACGAAGGTCTTAACAGACTTACAATACTAAAAGAAGAAACTACCACAGAAGGATATGCCATTAGTTTTGAAAACGCAGTAAAATATGTAAATACACTACTTCCTACAAAAGAAGATATTGATTCTGTGCGTAGAAAGTCTATAAGCACATTCCCCATACCGGCTATCAGAGAAGCAATAGCAAACAGCCTTATTCATCAGGATTTTTTCATTACTGGAACAGGACCGCTTATTGAAGTATTTGAAAACCGGGTAGAAGTTACAAATTCGGGAACACCATTAGTAGATATTATGAGAATAGTGGATAACCCACCCAAATCCAGAAACGAAAAATTAGCTTCTTTGATGCGCAGGTTGAACATGTGTGAAGAATTAGGGCGTGGATGGGATAGAATGGTTATTAGCTGTGAATTGCAAAAATTGCCGGCTCCGCGAATTCAAATATATCAAGAATCAACCAAGGTTTCATTATTCTCTCGTTTAGATTTCACAAATATCCCAGTGGAAGATAAAATATGGGCAACATACTTACATGCTTGTATAAAATATATAGAAGGTAATGCTCTTACCAATAGCTCATTAAGGGAAAGGTTTGGTGTTGCAGAATCTTCATCAGGCAGTATTTCACGATTGATAAAGGAGGTTCTAAACAATAAACTGATAAAACCAGTAGATCCTAATACAGCCCCTCGGTACATGAAATACATTCCAACATGGGGGTAATTTAACTTGCTGGTAACTTGCTGTATTTGCAATACCTGCATTAATACACTTGATTAACAGGGATTTGACTATTAAATCTAACTTGCTGGCAAGTTGCTGAATAAGATTATAGAGAATAATACAATTCTTGATTTTGTGAAAAGTCAGGAAAAAATTAAGGCGAAATAAACTGATAATCTATTTATTTTCGCTATCTTTGTTGGTAGCTAATCATACCACTTCTATTTGAAGCAAGATAAAGAAGATAGCACGTTACAAATCCATTACCTATTGCCATAAAATGGTTTTGTAAATATTTGAAAGATAGTGATATACTATTAGGAAAAAGCATTGTTGCTAAATCGTTACCTCTATTTCTCAAATAATTCGCTAAAAGTTTATTCTTCAATCGGTTAAGTCAAACCGATAAAAATCTAAAA
>CAJJNP010000031.1 GCA_905193145.1 uncultured Odoribacter sp.
TATAAATACAAAAGAAGCTTCGTTCATGCGCTTCAGCCAAAAATACAATAATTGCAGCGACTGTGTGCCTGTTGACGCCACCAATCTAAATGGCACTTCTCTTTTATCTATTCTACAAAGGATTTGCTTGTCAGTAAGGCTGTGCACAACAAAACAAAAGGTCTGACCGCTTACTTTTTGCAAAAAATCAGCGAAATCTTCAAGCAGGTTGTTTGTGATGATAAACTCATCTAACATCGTTAAACTCGTTTCAAGTCCTATAAATTCGCGGACGTCAAGATTTCTAAACCAAAGCATGGAATTGACAAACCTGTTGAGCTTAATCAGGTAATGTTCTGAATTAAGTGGATAAGATGTGAGCAAAAAGTTGACTACAGATACATTATTAGCATTGCTCTCAAAGTTTTTTTCTATGCTTTCGTCCATAGGGAACTGCTGTTTGTCGATGCGAAATAAATTGTCTTTCCGTTCAAAGACGTTCATCCTATTTACGAAAAGACTTTCCTCTACTAGCACTCCGGCAGCATTCTTGGCATAAAGATAATCTATTATGTCATTGTCAAACTTGAATGTGTATTCAAATTTGACTACCCTATTATTATTGCCTGCATAAACAAAGTTTATATAGTAATCTATTTTCTTCCATTTCTGGGATAAATGATTCTCTATGTCGAATATTGCCAAACTGAAATTTGTCTTGCCTGACCCATTGGGACCATATATGATACCGTTTTTTATAATTCCATCTTTAATCACAGATTTGTTAAACTCATAATTGGCGGGATGAGACAAATCCCACTCTATGCGCTTGTTAAATCCTCGATAATTTGTTACTGCAAACTTTGTAAGCATATTTGTTTTCAACTTGATTTATTTGCAAAGATAATAATTCTTTTGATTATCCCGTAATTTTTTTACGGTAATTTGTGAAGTCAGTGCCTTAACAGAAAATTAAGGATTGTTATACGGAAATGTCTGCGATTATTGAAAGATATTATAACCAAACCGAAAAACAGAAAGCGATGTTCCTTTGAGTTCGCATGAATCACCCACGTTGTGTCTAATTTGTCACTTTGATATGAACCCCGAAAGTTTTTTATCTAACTTTCGGGGTTCATATTAAAATGCACATCTTCTTGCATTGTTTTAATCATTCGTACCGGTTTTTAATGCTCGCATGGCGTTAAGTACTGCCAATACTGTTACACCTACGTCTGCAAATACCGCCATCCACATGTTGCTGAGACCGATTGTGGCAAGTATGAGGATTGCGATTTTAACGCCAATGGCAAACCATACATTTTCGTGGGCAATGCGAATGGTGCGGCGGGCGATACGGATAGCTACGGCGATTTTTGACGGTTGGTCATCCATCAGTACGACATCGGCTGCTTCGATGGCGGCATCGCTTCCCAGTCCGCCCATGGCTATGCCGATGTCCGCACGTTTCAGAACAGGTGCATCGTTGATACCGTCACCTACGAATGCAAGCGATTTCCCTTCCGCTTTTTCGGCAAGCAACCGTTCTAGGTATTTCACCTTGTCGGTTGGTAACAATTCTGCGTGATAAGCATCCAGACCCAGTTTGCCTGCCACATTTTCGGCAACTTCTTTGCGGTCGCCGGTGAGCATGACGGTCTGTTCTACACCGAGCCGTTTTAACGAGGCGATGGTAGCCGGACTGTCTTCTTTTATACGGTCGTTGATGACGATGTGTCCCGCGTATGTGCCATCTACGGCAACATGGATAATTGTTCCTATGTGGTGGCATTCGTGCCATTTGGCACCAATGTTGTCCATCATTTTCGGATTACCAACACAAACGATGCGTCCTCCCACGTTGGCACGGATACCTTGTCCGGCAATTTCTTCTACATCTGTAATCCTGCATCCGTCGGTAGCTTCATTCGGGAAAGCCGCACGCAGAGCCTCGCCGATGGGGTGAGTGGAGAAGTGCTCCACATGGGCGGCAAGGTGCAGCAACTCTTTTTCGTCGAAATCTTCAGGATGTACGGCTTCAACGGCAAATTCGCCACAGGTAAGCGTTCCGGTTTTGTCGAATACCATTGTACCCACTTTTGCCAGTGTGTCCATGTAGCTGCTGCCTTTTACGAGGATACCTTTGCGTGATGCACCTCCCAAGCCACCGAAGAAAGTGAGCGGAACGCTGATGACCAGTGCGCACGGGCACGACACGACAAGGAAGATGAGTGCGCGGTGGAGCCAAGTGGAGAATGCCACAGTAAAGCCTTCTTGCGCAAACAGTGGCGGAACTACAGCCAAAAGTAAGGCAGCCACCACTACAATGGGAGTATATATGCGGGCAAATTTTGTGATAAACGCTTCGCTCCGGGACTTGTTTGAATCGGCATTTTCCACGAGGCTGATGATTTTCGATACGGTGCTCTCTCCGAAGCTTTTGGAGATCTTTACACGAATGACTCCCGTGAGGTTGATACAGCCGGACATAACCTCGTCGCCCTCTGATAATTCGCGCGGCATGCTTTCTCCCGTGAGGGCTACGGTGTTAAGTGAGGATGTTCCTTCGATGACTTTCCCGTCAAGGGGAACTTTTTCGCCCGGTTTGATGACAATGATTTCTCCCACAGTAACTTGTTCAGGAGAGATGGAAACGACTTTGCCTTTGCGCTCTACATTCGCCACGTCCGGACGTATATCCATCAGGTGAGCAATGCTGTCGCGGCTTTTGCCTTCAGCATATCCCTCGAAGAGTTCCCCCACTTGAAAGAACAGCATGACGAATACGGCTTCGGGAAATTCCGTCACTGCGTCCGGCAGGAAGCCGATGCAGAGTGCGCCGAGGGTGGCGATGGACATCAGAAAGTGTTCGTTGAACACATCGCCATGCAGGATACCTTCACCCGCTTCTTTCAAGGTGTCATGTCCGATAAGCAAGTAGGGAATAAGATAGACCAGTAATAGTTGCCAGGTCTGTAAGTCACAATGTTTCTCGATTAGTACAGCACCGACAAGCAGTAGTGCGGTAACGATGATGAGGGCGATTTTTCCTTTCATGCCGCCATGGTGGTGATGTTCATGTCCATGACTGTGTTGATGATTCTTGTTTGTCATAATCCGATTATATTTTGTTTTCTGCAGCAAAGGTAATGAAACAGTAGTGCAACCTTGTTGCAATCTTTTGGCATGATATTTGCTTTATAATTAAAACGTCACAAAGAGGCAACGGGTTTGTAACAATGTCAGTTTATCTTTGTGGCGTTCAAAACAAGAAGACATTTTTTTCATAAGTTTGTATTAGGTTAGTTAGTAGTAAAGGTTTCCAGCTGTGACAGCTCGAAACTTTTTTTTTGTTTCTGTCTTGAGCTACTACCATGTTAATTTGTTATGATTTTATTTGCAGATGTTGGTGATTTTTACGAATATTGCGTATTTGGGAAAGGTTTAACAAATAAATAGCGTAGTATGAAAAGGTTTTTCTTGTTGGTTTGTATGATAGGCTGTATGCTGTCAATGAACGTGATGGCAGCAGTGGAAAAAGTAACAGTAAAGGGGTCGGTTCGGGGAATTGGGAATGGTGAACTTGTTTTAGTGGATGCGGAACGAGGAGAGATTGCTCGAGTGAATGCCTGTGCAGATGATTTTGTCATAAATGCAGAGGTCGAGACCGGAGATTTACGTTATTATACCCTTTATGCCCTGCCGGTCGGCTCGAATAATTCTTTAGCATCATCTCCTAATATATGTTTTTTTATAGATGCTCCGATGATTACGGTTCGTGCGGAATTGAATGGGGATCGGATGTTGATGGAAGAAGTGAAAGGTTCGCCCGGCATGGATGAATATAATCGGGTTTACGAGTTGTTGCCTTCGATGGAACATTATAGGGAAGCATATCATAATTATTTTCATCTTCGCAGCATCTGTAAGGATACCGATAATAATCATGAGAATTGGGCACGTGTTCAAAGTGCTAGAGAAGAGTTGGATGTGGTGGTAGAACAGGTGTATGAGGAGATTTTTGAAGCGTTGCCCCGATATTCGAAAAGTATGGCATTTGTCACGCAGGTTGCTAAATTTTTTACCGACAGGAACTTTGAGCAGACTGAGAAGTTTTGGGCACAATTGGATTCGTCCGTTTATCATTGCTATGCTTTGAGACCGGTCAAAGCTGTTTTGGAAAGATGCCGGGCTTGTGCTGTGGGGCATGAGGCGCCGGATTTTGTATTACCTACAGCGACTGGTGAGATGGTGAAACTTTCTTCTTTGAGGGGAAAATATGTGTTGGTGGATTTTTGGGCTTCGTGGTGTGCTCCCTGTCGTCGGGAGTTTCAAGATCTTAAAAGCGTTTATGAGGAGTATCGGGAAAAAGGACTGGAGGTAGTGGGGGTCTCTACCGATCGGTCGGAAGAGGAGTGGCATAGAGCTTTAGAGGATGAAAAGTTTGAATATCTACAGTTGTACGATGCCAAGGATATAACGACTTCACTGTATAATTATTTCGCTATTCCTTTTATGGTTCTTATTTCTCCGGAGGGGATTATTCTGGATAGGGAAGTGCGCGGATACAATGTCCGTAAGAAAATTGCAGAATATATGAAGGTGGGTAAATAATAAGTAAAAAAGCGTAGTAAAAAGGGGAGAGATATTTATGGCATTTATGACCAAATGCCATAAATTTGTACGTTTGTAAAAAATGGACTGAAACGTAATGATTTATACTATGCGGATTGTTTGTTCTTTCTTCTTGTTAGTGACGCTGTTGTGGTGTGGCTGTGTGGAGCGGGTGAATGCTCAGGAACAGGAAAAATTGAGATATAGAAGGGAGTTATATCCAGGATTGAAAGGGGAAATTCAGTTGTCGGGTGCTTTTGCCTTGTATCCGATTGTGGTGCGTTGGGCGGAAGAGTTTCGTAAAATGCATCCGGATGTGAGAATCGATATTTCGGCAGGCGGTGCAGGCAAGGGGATTACCGATGCATTGGCGAAGGTTGTGGATTTGGGGATGGTGTCGCGGGATGTTTATCCGCAGGAGTTGGAGAAGGGGGCTTTCCCGATAGCTGTGGTGAAGGATGCTGTGGTGCCTACGATTAATGTGAACAATCCGTTGATAAAAGAAATTTTGGCTACAGGCTTGAAGCGGGATGCTGCTGTACGTATGTGGGCAAAGGGTGAGGTGAAGACATGGGGGGATGTATTGGGGACGGCAAGTAAGATTCCGGTGCATGTGTATACCCGGTCGGATGCCTGCGGAGCTGCTGAGACGTTTGCAGACTGGCTGGATATCAAGCAGGAAGATCTGGAAGGTACTGCCGTATTCGGAGATCCGGGCGTGACTTCTGTCGTGCAGCGTGACAAGGTGGGTGTCGGTTTTAATAACATCGCCTATGCTTATGATATTACAAGCAAGAAACCATATAATAATATTGCGGTGATGCCGTTGGATTTGAATGGTAACGGAAAAATTGATCCGGAGGAGAATTTCTATGCAACCAGCACTGAATTGAATAAAGCGATAGCTGAAGGTAAGTTCCCGAGTCCTCCGGCACGGAATTTGTATTTGGTGGCACGTGGTGTGCCGGAGAAGGTGGAGGTGGTGGCATTTTTGGAATATGTTTTGACCGAAGGACAGAAGTTCGCTTCGGAAGTGGGGTATGTGGAATTGGCACCTGAAATTTTAATGGAAGAATTATCGAAATTACAGAAGAAATGACTTCGGGAGAGGATTTTAAAGTAGCACAAAAGACATCGGCATTCCGATTGTTGAAGGACAAGATGGCCGGTTCGGTCATGTTTACCTTTACGATGGTGTCGGTGTTGCTGTTGATATTGATTGGTGTGGGATTGGTGATTAAATCGTTGCCTATTCTGGAAGAAAAATCGTTGGGGGAACTGCTGTTTACTTCGAAATGGAAACCCATGAAAGGGGATTTCGGTTTTCTACCTTTTATTATGGGTACGTTGTGGGTGACGGCGATAGCCATTGTATGGACATTGCCGGTATCGTTGTTTACAGCTATATTTCTGACAGAGAATTCACGCTCGTGGGTGAAGAAAGTGGTTTTCCCGGCTTTGGATATATTGGCAGGGCTGCCTTCTGTGGTGTATGGCGTGTGGGGAATTTTGGTGGTGGTGCCTTGGATTTCCGACCATTTGGCCCCGCATTTTGTGGAGTATTCTACCGGTTATTCAACTTTGACTGCCGGAATCGTATTGGGAATTATGGTGCTTCCGCTGATGATCAGTCTGTTTGTGGAGTTGTTTTCTTCGGTGCCCCAGGAGTTGCGTGATGCATCGCTTTCGTTAGGAGCGACTCGTTGGCAGACAACAAAATATGTGCTTTTGAAGAAGACTTTTCCCGGTATTGTAGCATCTGTAACTTTGGCTATTTCACGTGCTATGGGTGAAACGATAGCGGTGTTGATGGTGTGTGGCAATATTGTGCAGTTGCCTGATTCGCTGTTTGACGGATGTTATCCGTTGCCGGCATTGATTGCAAACAATTATGGTGAGATGTTGTCTTTGCCTCTTTATGAGTCGGCTTTGATGTTGTCGGCTTTGATATTGTTTGTTGTCGTATTTGTGTTTAATATTGGTTCGCGGCTGATATTGCGGAAAATTGAGAAATCACTGAATTAAAGAGTGTGACATGAAGATAAAGTTTATAGAGGAAAAGGTGATGAAAGGGGTGATGTTGCTGACAACATTACTGGTTTTTCTGTTTGTAGGCAGTATCTTGTTTACGATTATAAAAAACGGGTGGCCAGCCTTGAATTGGGAGATGATTTCTTCGTTGCCCGGAGGCGGTTTTTATATCGGCAAAGAGGGCGGATTGCTTAATGCCATTGTCGGTTCGCTTTATATTGTAGGTGCTTCGACCATATTGGGTCTGGCTATCAGTATTCCGGTGGTGTTTTATCTGAATGTTTATCTGAAAAAGAATTCAAAACGAGCTTCTTTGGCCCGTTTGGCTTATGATGTCTTGTTCGGGATACCGTCCATTGTCTATGGAGCCTTTGCTTTTACCATTATGATTTATCTGGGTTTGAAGACATCTTTGGCGGGTGGTATTATTGTAATTACGCTATTGATTATTCCGATATTTATCCGGTCGATGGATGAGATAGCCCGAGAATTGCCGCAGGATATGCTGAATGCTTCCTATTCGTTGGGAGCTACGCGATATGAAACGATAAAAGTGGTGGTCAGACAAATTGCGCCGGGTATTGCTACCGCGACTTTGTTGTCAATCGGAAGGGCCATCGGTGACGCAGCAGCGGTGATGTTTACTGCCGGTTATACGGACAGTATTCCAGCTTCTTTAAGCCAACCGGCTGCAACTTTGCCATTGGCGGTGTTCTTTCAGTTGAGCAGTCCGATACCGGAAGTGCAGGAAAGAGCTTATGCGGCAGCATTGATATTGACTATTATAGTTTTGATATTGAGTATTTTGGGACGACTGATAACCAATCGTTTTTCAAAGAATAAAGTGCAGTAATATTGTAATTCCAGATATATGAAGATTCCGTTTTTGAGCAAGAAGATTAAGTGGTATATGAAAGATTGGAATGAAACAGAGCTCCGTAAAGGGAGGTTTCGTCCCGATCAGAAATTTTGCACGGATGATGTGAAGAGATCGAATATTGTGGTGGATAAGTTGAATGTAACAATACAGAACAACCGTATTTTGAAGGATGTTTCCGTGGAGATACCCGACCGTAAAATCACTTGTATCATTGGTCCTTCGGGGTGTGGAAAATCGACATTGCTGAAGAGTCTGAGCCGTCTTTTGGATAATAACGAGGATGTGAAAATCAGCGGGAATGTGTTGGTAGACGGAGAGGAATTGTATGCACAGGGGGTGGAAATTACGCATATACGCCGTAAGATGGGGCTGTTGTCTCAGCGTCCTTGTCCGCTGCCGATGAGCATTTATGACAATATAGCTTATGGCTGTCGTATTCATGGAATCCGCAACCGGAAGAAATTGAATATGGTGGTGCGTCATTATTTGCAGTCTGTCGGTTTGTGGGAAGAGGTAAAAGACCGTCTGCACACACCGGCAGCACGTATGTCTATCGGTCAGCAGCAGCGATTGTGTCTGGCCCGCGGGTTGGCTGTAGAGCCGCAGTTTATTTTAGCGGATGAAGCGACATCGGCATTGGACCCGATTTCGAGCAAGACGATAGAGGATTTGTTTATGAAATTGCGGGAGGAATATGCCATTGTTCTCGTTACGCATACTTTGCGTCAGGCTTTGCGTATAGCGGATTATGTCATTTTCATGTATATGGGTGAAATTATTGAAGCAGGACCGGCAGAACAGATATTCAAGAATCCGCAAAAGGAGTTGACACAGAAATATCTGGCGGGAGTATTCAGTTGATGGAAGGTAAAAAACGATCAGTATGGAAAACGGAGCAGCATTAGCCGGAGCGCTGAACAGCAGGTTTGAAGGTCATGGCGCAGAGGCTGTATTGGAATATTTTTTGAAAGAATATAAAGGGGAAGTCGCACTGTCTTCGAGTTTGAGCATTGAGGATCAAGTGTTGACAGATATGATTTGTAAGATAGACCGGACAACTCGAGTGTTTACTTTGGATACCGGCCGTTTGTTTCCGGAGACTTATAGCCTGATAGAACGCACCAATATGACTTATGGTATTAAGGTGCAGTTGTTTTTTCCGGATTATCGGGAGGTGGAGAAGATGGTGGGAGAACATGGAGTGAATCTGTTCTATGAAAGTATAGAAAAACGTCGTATGTGTTGTCATATCCGTAAGTTGGAACCTTTGAAACGAGCTTTTGCCGGTTTGAAAGTATGGATATGCGGTTTACGTCATGAGCAATCTGTCACCCGTACGGACAACCACATGGTCGAGTGGGATGCCAATAATGGTTTGTTGAAGGTGAATCCTCTGATTGACTGGACAGAAGAACAGACATGGGAATATATAAAGCAGCATGGTGTGCCTTATAACAAACTGCACGATCAAGGATTTCCTAGTATTGGCTGTCAACCTTGTACACGTGCCGTCAAGCCGGGCGAAGATATCCGGGCCGGCCGTTGGTGGTGGGAAGATCCTGCGCATAAGGAATGTGGGTTGCATAAATAACGGGAGGTCAGAGTATGCAGCAGAATAATACTCTTTTCTTTACGCCACCGAAGCATTCGCGGGATTTGTGTATTCCGCAGTTGAAGTGGGAGTTTTTGTGTCATACACTTTATTTGAAGAAGTATCCTTTTTTATTGGGACCAAAGGGATGTGGAAAGTCGTCTGTGGCCATGGAGTTGGCTGAGGCAATGGAAATGGATTTTTATGCCTTTGATATGGGGCAGGCCTTTAAGCCGAAGAAGATGTTTCTTGGAGGGTTGGTGATTGGCGATGAGGGAAAAACAATGGCTGTCAGGTCGGAATTTTTCAAGGCATTTGTTTCAGAACGGCCAACATTGATTTTTTTGGATGAATTGACCCGTATCCCAATGGTGGCTGCCAATTTTTTGATGACCATATTGGATAGAAAACAGTCGTATCTGTATGATGAGGATTCCGGAATTCGTTATAATAAAGGGGAGAACGTACTTTTTGTGGCTGCGGGGAATACGGGTTTTGCATATGTCTCTACCCAACGCTTGGATTCGGCTTTTGAAGACCGCTTTATTAAGGTGAAGCTGGATTATCTGACGGCGGATGAAGAAGCAACCCTGATTTGTGAACGGTATCCGGCTGTGAAACCGGCAGCAGCCGCGCAATTGGCAGAAATTGCCCATCTGTTGAGACAGGCGGAGAGAAAAGAGGCGTTGACGGTGGCGCTTTCTACACGGCAGGTTTTGGATGCTGCTGCTTATATGCAACTCGGATATTCGTTGCGGGAAGTGGTGGAGGAGGTTATCCTGACTAATTATATTATTGCCGGAGAGCATTTGGTGGCCCGTTCTTTAGTGCAGATGGTATGACCGGTCAAGAGATTGAAGAGTTGTTTTATCGTGATGTCCTCGACCGCAGATGGTGGGGAGTCTTTCCGGACGGATTGGAGGTGGTGGATAAGGATTTTCCGGAAACATCCAATATTTATCAGCTGATGCCTGTGTGTGCCAAGATTGCTTTGCACATGGCCGGAGAGCTACCGAGGGTGGTGTTTTCCAAGAATGCCTATGCTATGTCTCGGTTTGATTCGGTGATTATGAATCCCGAGATTCTGTCTATGAAGGTTTCTGAGAAAATCCGTTCGGAGGTATTCTTTGGACAGTATATTCACCAATTGGGACATTTGTGTTTTAGCCGTGGACGCTATGAGCATTTTCATTGTACTTATCAACAAAAATATATTATTCACTTGCTGGAGGACAGGAGGATTGAGGGAAGGATTGTTCAAGCATATCCGGGGTATTATTATTATCTCCGTGCTGCACGGAATATGGTCTATGTGATGGTTCGAATAAGGGCTGAAAAGGATTTGAGATTTGCAGACCTGGAGGATGTACGGTGGAATTATCTGGCGACTAAGTTGCTTTATCCGGAGTTACTGTCTGACGATATTTTTGTAGAACGATTGTCTTCGCATAGGAATCGTTTGGCATGGATGGATGAGATGTTGGATGCTGTGAAGGATTATGCAGCTTTGGAACCTCCTGAGGTGTATGATTTGGCAAGGAAAATCAGTGCCCGTTTTTTGTCTCCCAAGGAGGAGGGACCGAAGATGTTTAATTTTTATTCGAAGGTGATGATGAATTTGCCTTTGGAAGTGGAGGGGGCTCCTGTGGATATGGATGTGAAAATTCTGGATGATTTGTTTTTGGATTTGACAAAGTCGTTGGATTTGACACCGGTATCGGATGTGCAAGAGAGGCAAAAACAGCAGGGGCGAAAAAGGGAAGGGAATCCTCTGTCCGGACGGTATCGAGAGTTGGATGCTCAGGAAGGGGTTGTGGATGAAATGGTGATGAGGAGGGCTAAAGAGTTGGCTGCCAAGATTCGATTGAATTTTCTGACTTTTCAGGCAAAAATGAATAAGTCTTGTGTCTTTTACGAGCAGGAAAGCGGAGAATTGGATGAGGATGAGTTATATCAGGTGCATTTTAATTCTCAAATATTTTTAGAAGAGTTACCGGCTCCGTCGGCTTTGTTGGAGGTGGTGGTTATGTTGGACCTGTCGGGGTCGATGGTGGATGAGCATAAATTGGACATGCAGTTGGTGTTGTCTGTTGCATTGGCCATTGCTTTTGATGCTAATCCGGATATTCGCTTTTCAATTTATGGGCATCGGGTGAAACAGGAGCGGGTTGAGATTGTTAAGTTTTATGAGCCCGGAAAGAGATTGAACTTGAAAAAACTGTTTTCACAGGAGGGAATGTATGTCAATGCTGACGGTTTTGCCATTGGGTATGGCATGCAGAAATTTAGGGCGCGTACACAGAATAAGCTGTTGTTTATGATTTCGGATGGAACGCCGACGGCAGCTGCCGGAAATATGAATCCGCGAATACATGTGAGGGAAATGGTACGGGAGGCGGCACGTCAGGGAATTACGGTGTTGTCTATCGGAATTTCGAATTTTGAACAGTCGGATATGTATGACGAGTTTATACCTTATTCCGGTCCGGAAGTGACGATGCGTCTGGTGCAATGGTTGCGACGGAAATTTTCAAATATTGCAGATGGTGCAACTTTTTGATTGGCTTGCAGATTTAATTGTTCTTTCTCTGTGATATTTTATGGGAAAGTGGGGCAATCAATGGAAATATTCATTATTTTTGAAAGCATTAAATATTCAATAAGTATAATACAAATTTATGGGACAAGAAGAGCAAAAGTTGACCTCCCTTCCTGATAATGCTTATCGGGAATTGAATCCGGGCGAAGAGTATAAGCCTATTATGCCCGCGGGGAGCAAACCGAAGGAAGTGACTCCTTATTCGGTGATTTTCGGTATTATTATGGCAATTATTTTTTCGGCAGCAGCTGCTTATCTGGGCTTGAAGGTAGGACAGGTGTTTGAGGCAGCCATTCCTATTGCAATCATAGCTGTGGGGATGGGCAATCTGTTGAAAAAGGATAATATGCTTGGGCAGAATGTTATCATTCAGTCTATCGGTGCCAGTTCCGGTGTGATTGTTGCGGGTGCGATTTTTACATTGCCGGCGTTGTATATTTTGGGATTGGATGCCCAGTTTTATCAGATTTTCCTTTCTTCTTTGTTTGGCGGTCTGTTGGGTATCTTGATGCTGATACCTTTCCGCAAGTATTTCGTTAAGGATATGCATGGAAAATATCCTTTCCCGGAAGCTACAGCAACAACTGAGGTGCTGGTTTCTGGAGAAAAGAAAGGCAATCAGGCAAAATTATTGGCAGTGAGTGGATTGGTTGGTGGTCTTTATGACTTTTGTATCAGTACTTTCGGCTGGTGGACAGAAACTATTTCCACTCGTATTATGGGCTGGGGTGAATTGTTGGCAGAGAAGTCAAAATTAGTCTTTAAAATCAATACTGGTGCGGCAGTGCTCGGTTTGGGGTATATCATTGGTTTGAAATATGCTGCAATTATTTGTGCCGGTTCGTTTACCGTTTGGTTTGTGCTGATTCCTTTTATCAGTTATTTCGCTGATGGACAGACAGTGGCAGTGGGAGAGGGTGTGAGTATGTTGTTGAAAGATATGTCTGCAGAACAGATATTTACTAATTATGCACGTCATATTGGTATTGGTGGTATTGCAATGGCCGGTATTATCGGTATTGTCCGCTCTTCCGGTATTATCAAGCAGGCACTGGGTTTGGCTGTTAAAGAGTTGGGTGGTAAAAAGGGAACTGCAGAAGTTGCCGAGCGTACACAGCGCGACCTTTCGATGAAATTTATCATGACCGGTTTGTTGGCTGTTTTGATTACTACTTTTGTTTTCTTCCATTTTGGAGTATTGGGAAATCTTTTCCAGACAATGGTGGCGATATTGATTGTGTTTATCATTTCATTCTTGTTTACAACGGTGGCAGCCAATGCAATTGCTATTGTGGGGTCTAACCCTGTGTCAGGAATGACATTGATGACTTTGATTCTGGCTTCGTTGGTATTGGTGAGTGCCGGTCTTAGCGGAACAAGCGGTATGATGGCTTCCATGATTATAGGAGGTGTTGTCTGTACGGCATTGTCTATGGCCGGTGGTTTTATTACTGACTTGAAAATCGGTTACTGGATTGGTACGACTCCGGTGAAACAGGAAAGATGGAAATTTTTGGGTACATTGGTATCTGCTGCTACCGTTGCCGGTGTGATGATGGTTTTGAACCAGACTTATGGTTTTGTTGGAGAGAATGCTTTAGTGGCTCCGCAAGCAAATGCTATGGCTGCTGTAATCAAACCTTTGATGGAAGGGGGAGCTACTCCTTGGATGCTTTATTTTGCAGGAGCGGCATTAGCGTTGATTCTTACTATGATTGGTGTACCTGCTTTGGCATTTGCTTTGGGTATGTTTATCCCATTGGATTTGAATACTCCTTTGCTGATTGGCGGTTTGGTAAGTTGGTTTATTTCAACTCGCAGTAAGGATGAAAAAGTAAATAAATTGCGTCGTGAACGTGGAACATTGATTGCTTCCGGTTTTATTGCCGGTGGTGCTTTGATGGGCGTTGTAAGCGCTGTATTGAAATATGCAGGAGCAGATTGGTATAATACATGGAGCGGCGCTGAGTGGTTGGCTGTAATTATGTATGTAGCAATTATCGCTTATTTTATTTGGGATGCTTGTCGTGCAAAAGAAGAATGTTGATAGGTATTAATTTAATGGATAGATATATGGAATTAAAAGAACGATTTTTGAAATATGTCGGTTTCGACACACAGAGTGATCCGGAGAGTGAGACATATCCTTCTGCTGCAAAGGAGTTGATTTTATTGAATCATTTGGCAGAGGAGATGAAAGATTTAGGCTTGGAGGATGTGGAAGTTGATGCCAATGGTTATGCTATGGGAACTATTCCTGCTACACCGGGTTATGAAAGTCGTCCGGTAATAGGGTTCATATCGCATGTCGATACGAGTCCAGATATGAGCGGAGCCAATATTAAGCCTCAGATTATTGAAAATTATGACGGAAATGATATTCGGCTGAATGAAAATCTGATGATGCGTGTGGCAGATTTTCCGGAACTTAGTTTTTATAAAGGTCATACGTTGATAACAACAGACGGGACAACGCTGTTAGGTGCTGATGATAAAGCCGGTGTTGCTGAGATTATGACGGCTGCTGAATATATTATGGCGCATCCGGAGATTAAGCATGGTAAGATTCGTTTGGGATTTACTCCGGATGAAGAAATAGGCAGAGGTGTTGACTTCTTTGATGTAGAACATTTTGGAGCTAAATTTGCCTATACTATTGATGGGGGTTTTGAAGGAGAATTGGAATACGAAAATTTTAATGCTGCAAGTGCGAAAATAGAGGTGCAAGGTCAAAATATTCATCCGGGATATGCTAAGGATAAAATGATCAATGCGTTGCAGGTTGTAGCTGAGATTAATGCGATGTTGCCTCCATGTCAGCGTCCGGAGCATACCGAAGGATATGAAGGTTTCTATCATTTGGTTTCTATTAAGGGAGAGGTGGAATGTGCATCGTCTGAGTATATTATCCGCGACCATTCGCGGGAAAAATTTGAGGCTAAGAAAGAATATATGCAAAAAATAGTTGATCTTTTGGATGCAAAATATGGGGCAGGGGTCATTAAGTTGACATTGAAAGATCAGTATTATAATATGCGGGAGCAGGTTGAACCGTATCCTGAAGTGATAGACAAGGCTTTCCAGGCAATGAGCGAGGCTGGTGTGAAACCTATTGTTCGTCCTATTCGTGGCGGTACGGATGGCGCACGCTTGTCTTACATGGGACTGCCTTGCCCGAATTTATTTACCGGGGGTATGAATTTCCATGGTAAATATGAATATTGTTCTTTGAATACGATGGAGAAGGCGATGAATACTATCATTAATTTGATTGTTTTGTGGGGTAAATAATCACAACCTTTTTTAATATGGCAGCCTGTTGAAACTGTAAGGTTTTGACAGGCTGTGTTTTTATAAATTATGAATATGAAAAAAGTCTATGGTTTGTACATATTGCTGATTTTGGGTATGTCCGTGGGATGTCGTATGACGAGCAAAGATGCTGTGGTGTATGAGGTCGGTGTTTCTAAGGAATTAGCTCAATGGCGTAAGCAGACAATTGAAAATTTGAAGTATAGATTATCATTTGTCGTTCCTGAAGAGAAGAGTGTGTCGGTAGCTGGAGAGGTGACTATCGGGTTTGAATTGGAACATTCGCAAGAGGTGGTTTTGGATTTTCGTAATGCAGCAGACAATTTGAAGCATGTGGTCGTTAATGGTGAAGTGTCGAATTATACGTTTAAAAATGAGCACATTATTATTCCTCAGGATGAATTGAAAATCGGACAGAATGAGGTGAACATTCAATTTATTGCTGGCAATCAGTCGTTAAATAGAAATGATGAATTTCTATATACTTTATTGGTTCCGGATCGGGCTCGTACGGTTTTCCCGTGTTTTGATCAGCCGGATTTAAAAGCTGAGTTTATACTTTCGTTAAATGTGGCTAATGGTTGGCAGGCTGTTTCAAATACGAATAGAATAGGGCAAGAGACGATGTCGGATGGTTCCAAATGGGTCCATTTTGCTCCGACGGAACCTTTGAGTACCTATCTGTTTTCTTTTGTTGCGGGGAAATTGTCATGTCAAGAATATACAGAAAAAGGGCGGACAATTGCGGCTTATTATCGTGAAACTGATCCTAAAAAGGTGGCGCAGTTGGATACTATTTTTAAACAGGTGATGTATTCATTGGAGTGGCTTGAAAAATATACAGGAGTACCTTATCCTTTTGCAAAGTATGATTTTATTATTTTACCTGGTTTTCAGTATGGTGGAATGGAACATACAGGAGCAACGTTATATAATGATACGCAGATGTTTTTAAGTGAAAACGCAACTTTGGATGAGGAATTGAGTCGAGCCAAGTTGATAGCTCATGAAACGACACATATGTGGTTTGGTGACTATGTTACAATGGCTTGGTTTGATGATGTCTGGACAAAGGAGGTCTTTGCAAACTATTTTGCTGCCTGTATTTGTGAACCTCTTTTTCCCAATGTAAATCATTCGTTGAATTGGTTGCGGACATATACGCGGGCTTCGTTGTCGGAAGATCGCACACCTGGTACAAATGCTATAAAACAAGCATTGCCTAACCTGAACAATGCCGGGCTTGTATACGGACAGATAATCTACAATAAGGCTCCTATCATGATGAAGAAGATGGTTGACCTTATGGGGGAGGAGTGTTTTCGTAAAGGAATTCAGGAATATGTGCAGACCTTTGCTTATAGCAATGCCACCTGGGAAGAATTGGTGGAAATTATGGGTAAACATACGGATGTTGATCTGAAGGCTTTCAGCCAAGTGTGGGTGCATGAGAAGGGGATGCCACATCTTTATTTTGTGCAAAAAGGTGATGTGCTGAAAATTATACAACGGGACCCATTTAAACGTGGATTTACATGGCCACAGAGTTTTGATATCCGGCTTTGTGGCATAGAAGATTCTATATTGGATGTGCAACTTACTGATACCGTGACACAAATAAAGTTGCCTTTTATTCCTGAGCAAATATTGCCTAATGTGGATGGAAGAGGTTATGGATTGTTTATTCCAGATGCTAAAAGTTTGGCTTGGATGTTATTGAATTGGTATACAATTTCTGATGATACGGAGAGATTAGCTGTTTTGATGACATTGTATGAAAATTACTTGGCCGGTAATATTGCTGATTATGAATGGCTCAATTCTTTGTTTAATGGGATTGTAATAGAGAAAAATCCATTGATAGCCTCATCTGTTGTATCGTATTTTTCAATGCCTTTACAAACATACCAGGGTATGGAACGAACTCTGGCAGAGAAAAAGCTTTTACATATTGCATTGTCGCATGCTCTTGGCTCTTGCCGGACTCAATTGATGCGTGTTTTAATTGCCAATCACGTTTCTCCTATGCTCAGTGAGCAGCTTTATGAGATTTGGAACAAACAAAATAATGAGCAGCTGAATGAAAATGATTATACAACATTGGCATATGAATTGTGTGTACGTTGTCCTGAGAAATGTAATGATATCCTTTCTACGCAAAGGATGCGTATAACGAATCCAGACCGTCTGCGTCAATTTGATTTTATTTCACGTGCAGTGGTTTCAGATACTACTCAATTAGATCTTTTGTTTAATTCTTTGCTGATGGCAGAAAATAGGCGAATTGAGCCGTGGACTGCAATGACATTGAGCTATTTGAATCATTTTAGTCGTGGTGATTATGCTGTAAAGTATATCAGACCTGCTCTGGAGGCTTTGCAAGATGTCCAAAGGACTGGTGATATATTTTTTCCGACAAATTGGACTGTTTCTTTACTTTCACAGCATAGAAGTAAAGCAGCGTGGTTGGAAGTGAATAAATTTCTTAAAGAACATCCTGATTATCCTCAGCTGTTACGTACTAAAATATTACAGACAGTGTATCCTCTTTATCGTTTGTATGGACGGAATTAGTTTGTAGTTAAATGGGTGTATAAAAAAAAGTCTTCGTTATTTAACGAAGACTTTTTTATACTAGTTGTTCTGAAATTATCCAAGGAAGGATAACAGAATACCGGCAGCAACAGCAGAACCGATAACTCCTGCTACGTTCGGACCCATAGCATGCATTAACAAGAAGTTTCCAGGATTAGCTTCCTGACCTACTGTTTGTGATACACGAGCAGCCATAGGAACGGCAGATACTCCTGCAGAACCAATCAAAGGATTGATTTTGTTCTTCAAGAATAAGTTCATGAATTTTGCCAACAATACGCCACCAGCAGAACCCAAACCAAAAGCAATAACACCGATAACGAGAATTGCTAAAGTCTGGAAGTTCAAGAAAGCTGCAGCTGTTGTAGTAGCACCTACTGAAATTCCTAAGAAAATAGTAGTGATATTCATTAATTCGTTTTGTACAGTCTTGCTTAAACGCTCAACGACTCCACTTTCACGCATCAGGTTTCCTAACATCAAACATCCGATTAGCGGAGCTGCTGACGGTAACAATAAAGATACGAAGATGGTAACAACAATCGGGAATACAATCTTTTCTGTTTTAGATACTTTTCTCAATTGTTTCATTACGATTTCACGCTCTTTTTTCGTTGTTAACGCTTTCATGATAGGAGGCTGAATTACCGGAACCAATGCCATATAAGAATATGCAGCAACGGCAATCGGACCTAACAAGTTAGGAGACAATTTTGAAGTTAAGTAGATGGCTGTAGGACCGTCTGCTCCTCCGATGATACCGATAGAACCTGCTTCTTGGAAATTGAATCCCAGACATAAAGCAGCTAAGAAGGTAGCAAAGATACCAATCTGTGCAGCAGCTCCTAATAAGAAACTTTTGGGATTAGCCAATAGCGGACCAAAGTCAGTCATTGCACCTACACCAATAAAGATAATACATGGGTAGATTCCTAATTTAACACCTAAATAGATGTAGTCCAATAATCCAACATTGTTTGCATCTACGAAATTTGCCCAATGTACATGTCCTCCCTCAAATAGTTCAGCATGATACAAACCTGCTCCCGGAAGGTTGGTTAACAACATACCGAATGCGATAGGCAATAATAAAAGCGGTTCGAATTTTTTAACGATAGCGAGGTAAAACAAAATGCAGGCTACAGCAATCATTACCAAGCATAGCCAATTACCATCAACTAAGCGTGCAAAACCCGTATCGTTCATGAATTTCACCATACTCTCGCCCAGAGACATCTCTTCTGCGCTGGCAGTAAATGGTGTAATGAATAGTCCTAGAAAGGCTGCTATTCCTAAAAGATATTTTTTTATTTGTTTCATTGCTAACAAGTTTTACAGTGAAATTATGCCAAATCAATCAGTCTGTCATCCTGTGCAACAGCCTGTCCCGGAGTTACATGAATGGCTTTAACTTGTCCATCCTTGTCTGCCATGATGTTGTTTTCCATCTTCATGGCTTCCATGATAATCAGGATGTCTCCACGTTTCACTTGGTCACCTACTTTCACGTTAATGCTAGAAATAGTTCCTGGTAGCGGTGCTTTGATGCTGGCTCCAGAATTGGATACAGGTGCTGATACGTGAACCTGCTGAGCTGCCGGAGTAGTAGATACTGCATTTTTGCGTGCTACCGGTGCAACTGTTGTATTTTTGCTTTCGTAGGTCACTTCATAAGAAATACCATTTACTTCTACATTTGCTTTCTTATGATCTGTAACATCCACTGTGACATCGAAATCATTTCCGTCTATAGTGATTTTGAATTTATTCATATCGTTGTTTATTATTTACTTGATAACTGTGTTTCTCATGCTGTAAATTTTTGAACTCCACGGAGAGTAGCGTCTTTCTACCTCTTCGATTGTGATTACATGGGGTTCTTCATCGTGAGCGTCAAAATACAAGTGCATAGCCATTGCAATAGCCGCTTGTTCGTGTGGTGTTGGATGTGTATCTGTTGTAACGGCTGCTGCAGGAGCTGCTGCAACTGTTTTTTTCTCACCATTTATAGCACTGGTAAGTTTGGTTTGCAGATTAATAATCCAAATTAACACAATCAACAGCAAAAATACTGTTCCGATTCCAATCCCTGTAACCAAGAGTGCAAAACCCCAGTTAATTGCTAACATCATCATAACTTAAGATTATAAAGGTATATTAGAATGTTTTTTCATTGGGTTGGTTACACGTTTTGTCTGTAATGACTGGAATGCACGAATTACACGGAAACGTGTGTTGCGCGGTTCAATAACGTCATCAATGTAACCATAAGAAGCTGCTTTGTACGGATTAGCGAATGCTGAATTGTACTCTTCTTCCTTCTCTGCAATGAATTTTGCTTTTTCTTCTGGATCTGTGATGGCTGCTACTTCTTTGCCATACAATACTTCAATTGCACCCTTAGCACCCATTACTGCAATCTGAGCAGTAGGCCATGCATAGTTGAAGTCTCCTCTTAATTGTTTACATGACATCACGTCATGAGCACCTCCATAGGATTTACGCAGTGTTACAGTTACTTTTGGCACAGTAGCTTCTCCGTATGCAAACATCAATTTTGCACCATGAGTAATGATTCCGCCATATTCTTGAACGCGTCCAGGCAAGAATCCCGGTACATCTACCAATGTCAAAATAGGAATATTGAAGCAGTCGCAGAAACGTACGAAACGAGCTGCTTTACGAGATGATTCAATGTCCAAAACGCCAGCATAGAAGCTTGGTTGGTTGGCAATGACACCTACAGAGCGTCCGCCCATACGGCAGAAACCGACAATGATGTTACGAGCATAGCGTTTGTGAACTTCCAAAAATTTACCATTATCGACAATAGCCTCGATAACTTCCAACATATTGTAAGGTAAGTTTGGATTATCGGGAATCAGGCTGTTCAATTTATCTTCCAAACGGTCAATCGGGTCTTTGCAAACAGTCATTGGTGCCTCTTCCAGATTGTTAGAAGGCAGATAAGACAATAAATCACGAATCAAGCTGATTCCTTCTTCTTCATTTTCTACCATGAAGTGCGATACGCCAGATTTACTTGAGTGTACTTCAGCACCACCTAAGTCTTCTGTTGTAATATCTTCTCCGGTAACTGTTTTAACAACTTTCGGACCTGTTACGAACATATATGATGTCTGATCTGTCATTAAGATAAAGTCTGTCAATGCAGGAGAATATACAGCTCCACCAGCACAAGGACCGAAAATAGCAGAGATTTGAGGAATAACTCCTGATGCCAAGATGTTGCGTTCAAAAATTTCAGCATATCCTGCCAATGAGTTAACTCCTTCCTGAATACGTGCGCCACCAGAGTCATTCAATCCAATGATAGGAGCACCTACAGTCATGGCTTTGTCCATAACTTTACAGATTTTCTGAGCCAACATTTCAGAAAGGGCACCACCGAAAACTGTGAAATCCTGTGCAAATACAAATACTACTCGTCCGTTTACTGTACCTTGTCCTGTAACAACACCATCTCCTAAAAATTTGGTTTTTTCCATGCCGAAGTTGCTGCAGCGGTGAGTTACAAACATGTCAAATTCTTCGAAGCTGTCTTCATCCAGCAACATGGCGATTCTTTCACGTGCAGTGTATTTGCCTTTTTTGTGCTGAGAGTCAATACGCTTTTCTCCTCCTCCTAATTTAGCTTTGATACGTAAGTCAATCAATTCCTTGACTTTATCTTGATTTGTGGCCATAATATTGAATTGTTGATTTGAAAATATTTAATTATAAAGATGCCCTGAATTGAAAATTCGAAGATGTGAAAATGTAAATTGCCTTTCGTTGGTGGGTATCACATTTTCACATCTTCGCATCATTAAATCTTTAAGTCTTTTTATTTTTTACCGCAAAGTTCAGTTAATACTCTGTTGGTTGATGTCGGATGCAAGAATCCAATCTGCAAACCTTCTGCACCCTTACGCGGAGCTTTGTCAATTAATTGGCATCCTGCTTCTGCAGCTTCATTTAATGCCTGTGCAACATCCTCTACTGCGAACGCCATGTGGTGCATACCGCCTCCGTTTTTCTCTACGAATTTGCCGATAGGACCTTCTGGGTCTGTTGATTCCAGCAATTCAATTTTTGTTTGTCCTACCATAAAGAATGCTGTTTTTACTTTCTGGTCTGCAACTTCTTCCACTGCATAACATTCTAGACCTAAAACTTTTTCATAGAAAGGAATAGCTTCTTCCAAACTCTTAACGGCAATACCGATGTGTTCGATATGTGTTGGTTTCATAATTATAATAAGTTATTAATTAAAGAATATATTTTTAAATTGTTTGTTTTCAAGTTATTATATTTCAAAAAGCTACTTTCCACACGTTTATTATGATTTCTTAGAATGTCTCTCCTTGAAAATCGTTTCAAAATTACAGATTGTAATTACGATTATCAAGGAAAATCGAAAGTTTATTTACAGTTTCTAATGTTTAGAATGATTTTAAATAATGTTTGGTTTTCAGATGTGTTTTCATTTTTTCGTTAGTCATTTTTGTATTCGAATTCCTTTTGGTTTTTCTTGTGTTACGCTAACTTTTTTCATTGTCCTAAATAGATTGACTTTTAAAGAAGTAAACTTATATTAGTAAGAAATAGCAGAATGCTTTTGATATTTTGTTTTTGTATGTCAAAATTTCTTTTTATCTTGTGACACCTTTTTAAATGACATTTACTAACAAATTAAAGATATGTTTGATAAAAGTGTTTACACAAGCAGACGGGCTCGTTTGAGAGAAAAAATGAGCAATGGATTGGTGCTGATTTTGGGTAATGGTGAAGCACCGGCAAATTACACCGACAATACTTACAAATTCCGCCAGGATAGTTCCTTTCTATATTTTTTTGGCATTAATCAACCTGGTTTTGCCGGAGTGATAGACATTGATAGTGGCGATGAATATATTTTCGGTAATGATGTTGATATGGATGACATTATTTGGATGGGTCCTCAGCCAAGCGTTAAGGATATGGCTGCAGAAGTTGGAGTTGGAAAAACTGCGCCTTTTGCGAATTTGGCAGATTGCTTGAAACAAGCAATCGCAGCAGGGCGTCGGATTCATTTCTTGCCTCCTTATCGCTTCCGTAATAAGATTTTGATAGAAGATTTATTGGGAATACATCATTCTTTGGTAAAAGAATATGCCTCATTGGAGTTAATCAAAGCTGTTGTTTCTTTGCGTTCTGTGAAAGAGGTTTGCGAAATTGAAGAGATTACAAAAGCTTGTAATATCGGTTATGAAATGCATACGGCTGCTATGCGACATTGCAAGCCTGGTGTGAAAGAGCAATATATTGCGGGTGTATTGGAAGGTATCGCAGCGTCTTATGGAAGTGCTGTATCGTTCCCCGTTATTTTATCGCAGAACGGTCAGACATTACATAATCATGATCACAGTCAGATTTTACAAGTAGGGCGTATGATGTTGACTGATGCCGGGGCTGAAAACAACATGAATTATTGTTCGGATTTTACGCGAACGATACCTGTTGGTGGAAAATTCAACAGCCGTCAAAAGGATGTTTATAATGTTGTATTAGCTGCTAATAATAAGGCTATCGAAATTGCAAAGCCTGGTGTGACTTATCAATATGTGCATCTTGAAGTTTGTAAAGTGTTGGCGCAGGGATTGAAAGATTTAGGCTTGATGAAAGGCGATATCAATGAGGCTGTAGCTGCTGGTGCTCATGCTCTTTTTATGCCTCATGGATTGGGACACATGATGGGATTGGATGTTCATGATATGGAAGATCTTGGTCAAATTTATGTGGGTTATGATGATGAAACTCGTCCAATTCAACAGTTTGGCACCTCTTCTTTGCGTATGGGACGCCGTTTGCAGGAAGGTTTTGTGATTACTGATGAACCGGGATGTTATTTTATACCGGCATTGATTGACCAATGGAGAGAACAGGGTATGCACAAAGATTTCTTGAATTATGACAAGATTGAAACATTCAAGGATTTTGGCGGAATACGTCTGGAAGATGATATTTTAATAACTTCTACAGGTTCTCGCTTTTTGGGAGATAAACGTACTCCAATTACGGTAGATGAAGTGGAAGCTATTATGGCTGAATAATTTAAATTGTTTTTAATGAAACGTTCGATTATTATGGTGATGTCTATAATGGTCGAACGTTTTATATGCTCTGATGGATGAGTAATGTAGTTGATGTAGATATTCAATATTGGGAGGCAGTCCGCAGGAATGATTACAGGGCTTTTGAAAAATTATTTCATAAGTATTATGCTTCTTTATGTCGTTATGCAGAAGGTTTTTTAGGAGATTCTGCACAAGCGGAAGATGTTGTACAGGATATGTTTACTTATTTTTGGGAACATCGTTTGCAAATAGAACTGGAAAAATCGGTTGCTGCGTGTTTTTATACAGCAGTGCGTCACCGGGCTTTGAGAGGGTTGGAAAATTATGCGCGTCAGCGTAGCCATGATACGAGGTTATTGGAATATATAGAAGATTTGCAAAATACAGACTATTCTGAAGATGAAGAACGTGATATTGAACGTATCAGACAAATCATACAGCAATTGCCGGCACAATGTTTGAAAGTGTTTGTCATGAGTAGTTTGGAAGGGAAAAAGTATACAGAGATTGCAAAAGAATTGTCAATTTCGATAAATACCGTCAAGACTCATATCACTAAAGCTTATCGGATTATCCGTCAAGAAATAGATTCGGATAAAAAAATCTCATTATTTTTTATTTTTTCTGTAAAAACAATCACCCGATTTCGTTAGTTGTGTATCTTAGTACATGAAAACGGAATGATTGTAATGAAACAAAAATTTACAAATAGGGAATTGTTTTGGTTGTGGATTGCTAAAAATAGAATGCAGTCAAGCCAGTATGACAGCATAAGAGGGTGGCAGCGTTTTAATGAAAAAAAACATGATAAGCGTCATCGGATTTTTATGCCGATGGTGGCTGCCGTTATTGTTTTGTTATTTGGGATTGGTGGTATATTGTTTTGGAGTTTATCTAAACAATCTGCTGTAGTCCCTGTTGTTCAGGAAATAGAGAGAGCTGTCGGGGTTCCGGTGTTGACATTGGCTAATGGTAAGATGATATCTTTAGTTGATGATATCAAGCACCCCATAAGAGAGTCGGATGCTGATGTTTTTGTTGGCGATTCTTCGTCGTTGATGTATGTTGTTGATAAAAAGCAAAAGACAGTAGGAGAAGAGGTTTATAATACTTTATATATACCTAAGGGGGGTGAATATTCTTTGGTATTGGCAGATGGTACACGTGTATGGTTGAACTCGGAAACAACGTTGCGTTATCCTGTGAATTTTATAGGCATGCAGAGAGTTGTGCAACTAGAGGGAGAGGCTTATTTTGAAGTGTCTCCGGATTCTTTACGTCCGTTTTACATTCAAATGAATGGTAATTCAATAAAGGTGTTGGGAACAAGTTTTAATGTTTCTAATTATACTACTGATGGAAGTTGGAATACGACCTTGGCAGAAGGAAAAGTTGAGGTTTGTAGTAGAGGAAAGTTATATACCTTAACTCC
>CAJJNP010000032.1 GCA_905193145.1 uncultured Odoribacter sp.
AAAATAAGCCTCTCCTTCCAAAAACACTTTCCTTACACCCCCACCAAAAGCCACCGGATATTTCAAACGTGTATCAGCATTCAACCATACCTTAGTTCCATCTGCCAACACCATAAAATATTCTCCTCCCCTCGGCACTTCCAATGTATGGAACACATTCTCACCTTTTACCTCTGATTGCACTAGACCGGAATAATTAATAGTCCCGGATTCAGTCTTGATAGTCATACCCCCATCTTCTATACGTTTTCCCTCTTCATTCAGAGTCTGTCGCTCTCCGGAAGACAAAACCAACACAGCCTGGGACCTACCTGCACTAACCGTCGTCTCGGCAACCTGCACCACTTTATCCTCTCCCTGATTCCGTAATAAAACAACAGCTACGCCCAAAGAAATAACAAACACGGCAGCATATTTCAACCAAACACTCCTATTCTTTCTACGGCGCAACACCAACTTTTCCTGCCGGACTTTTCTAAAATTCTCCCACGCTTCCGAGTATTTTAACCGTTTGTAAGCCTCAATCTTTTCTTCTGTTTTTACAACAGATTTCCATTCCTTCAGCAATTCCCTATTATGCTCATCCTCTGCCAGCCATACTTCTAATTCACGCACTTCATTTTCGTTCAAATTCTCCCCCAACGATTTGGAAATAATTTCCGATATCCTAAATATTTTTTCTTCTTTTTTCATAGACAAACTTAATTCTACAATCCTTCAATTCCTGGTTCCGTTTATCAAGAAACACTTCACAATACAAAACGGGGGGGATGGGATTCAAAATAAACTCAAAATCCCGGCACAAACTTATTGTAAAAGCAAAAACACAAGAATACCTTAAATCAGGTATTATGAGAAAAGAATACCTACCAATATTGAATAAACAGCACCATTCAACTTGGTACACAATCTCTTTTTACCATCCTTTTTATACTCCTTCGCAGTATCCAAAGAGATTCCCATCATTTCTGCAATCTCAGAAATCTTATATCCCTTCAATGTGAGAGTCATCACCTTTCGGTATTGTGGCGGCAACTGCTCAACCACCATCATAATGCGGGCAAACACATCTTCCTCCATCATTCTCTCCAGAAACACTTCATATTTCTCCCCCTCTTTCAATGCCATAGATTCATATTGTCCTCTGACTTTCAGGTGTCTCAGATAATTCAGCGCTTTATTCTTCACAGAAGTATATAGATAAACCTTCAAAGCCACGCGTGTATCAAACTTCATCTCCAAATCAAGCATTGAAATAAAGACTTCCTGCACAATATCCTTCGCCACATCCTCATTACCGACATACTTCCCGGCAAACAAAACCAACGGTGTATAAAAATAACGGTAGAGCAACTCATAAGCCCTCTCCTCCCGTCTATTTAAAGATTCCAATAAAAAATCCCGTTGATTCATTTTCATATCCACACATAATTACCCCACAAAAATAGCAACAATTAACACTAATACAGCATACCAAGCCAACCTTTCCCGCAGCAAGCCGTAAAAAATTCACAAAACTCACGACATGGCACACAAAGACAACATCATTGAAAAGACACTCAACATCCTAGTACTTTTGGCAAGCATCGCCATATTAGTCTTCATCTCCATTGAAATCCTCCCCATCAGCAGTCTACTCTGCACCCGCTTCATCCTGCGCTTCCACTTGACCATCTGCTGCATCTTTCTCATAGACTTTCTGATCCGGTGGTACTATAGCCACGAAGGAGTTCATTTTCTCTGGCACAACCTCATCTTCCTATTGGTTTCCATCCCCTATCTCAACCTCATTCATTCCTTCTATCCGCTTGCTGCCCATCCCCTATGGATATTTCTCCGCATCATCCCCGTCATCCGAGGCATATACGGAGTATCCGTCATTTTCAGCTGGCTCAGCCGCAACCGTGTCACAGGTCTGTTTGCCACTTACGTCACCTTTCTATTCACCACCATCTACTTTTGCAGCATCATGTTCTACTTTGTTGAACACGACACCAATCCACAAGTTTCCACCTATTGGAATGCCTTCGACTGGGCCCTCATGAACGTCACAACCGTCGGTTCCAACATCTACGGTGTTACCAAAATCGGTCAATTCCTCGCCGTAGTCCTTGCCATGGTCGGCATGATCTTTTTCCCTGTCTTCACCGCCTACATCGTCTCCATCTTCGAAAGCAAACACAAAGACAACCAGCAGAAAGATACACAAACCAACAATCACAATAAATACCTGTCATAAACATGATTTTATCTAAAAAGCAATGACATATTATTCAGTAAATGAAAATACTTTGGGCAAAAGCCACTGCAGAACTGATTAGATATTCTCTTTTTTATCTACTCCAATGGAATTTCTATCAAAAGAATTCTCAGCCAAAAATTTCTTCAACAAGAAAGTCAGGAAATAGGGAAAAGTAAAAAACTTACCATTGAATCCTATATTTTTATAACCCAACTTAATACCATACTTCACGTCCGGGAATTTATCATTTTTCAGTAAATTATTCAAGGAAGCCGTAGCACCATCATTCGCCTTTACCTCCACAGGGATCAATGAATTAATGTCTCTGACAAAAAAATCCATTTCCAACGAAGGCTTGTCACTTCTATAATAATATAATCCATACCCTTGCTTGACCAACATATCCCCCACTATATTCTCGTAAATTGCCCCCTTGTAAGTACCAAGATTTTTATTGGCACGTAAGTCTTCCTGGGCTTCATCATCCATAGAGGCAATCAAAAGACCCGTATCTCTAAAATAAATCTTATATAGAGAAGCATCGTAATTACCTTTCAATGGAAGTTCCGGCTGATTCAAACAATAACACATATTTACAACTCCTGCATCAGCCAACCATTCTGTACAGCCCACATAATCCCTATTCCGGGCATGTTTGGACAACTTTGTAATTTGAAAGCGCTTGTTCTCTTTTGCCAAAAAAGTGGAAATATGATTATACACCGCCTTGATTTTCCCCTTATCCAACCCTTCTGCATATTTAGTAATATCCTCTTCATAATCCTTCAACAACTGTCTCTGTATATCAAGCGTACCGCTAAAATTATTGTTTTCAACATACGTACGCACTACTTCCGGCATTCCACCGATAGTGGCATAATCACGAAACAAGTCAAATAGAACAGACAACTGCAAATCAGACAGAGGCTTAATTTCCAACATGTGTTGAAAAAGATCACTTATAACATCCTCTCCATATCCTTTGGCCCAAAGAAATTCCTCAAAATCCATAGAATGCATTTCATAATCTTCTTTGTAACCGACACTGTTCGATTCTATTTCCTTATAATTAATCCCCATCAATGAGCCTGAACAGATGACATCAAATCGTCCGTCCAATTTGAAGAACTTCAAAGAAGTTGCACAATCCGGGCAAACCTGAAGCTCATCGAAAAAGAAAAGAGTCTCACCGGGAATAAATTCATATTCAGGATTCAACCAAGATATATTCTTAAGGACCATATCTATTTCATAACCGTCATTGAATATATCCCGATATTTCTTTTCCTCTACAAAATTAATCTCTACCAGATTTTTATAATGTAGCTCTGCAAAATGCTCAATAGATTTCGTCTTACCTATTTGGCGAGCACCCTTGACAATCAGCGGTTTTCTGTCCGGATTACGCTTCCATGCCAGCAACCAATCATCTATTTTTCTTTTCAATAACTTTTCCATATCATAAAACCCTATAATTCAAACACAAAGATAATAAATTTCACATTATCCGCCATGAAATACACTGATTTTTCACATTATCCGGCTATATATACCATTCAAATTTCACATTATCCAGATTTCAAGAACCATAAAATTAAAAGAAATGCACAGAGAAAATAAAAATACATTCTCCCTGATTGCCCTATCGCATATAATCAATACATTTGCTTTTATATAATCAATTAACCTAACATCCATGAACCAACTACTGACCGATTATCTGGAAAATATCATAGAGCAAATGCAAGCGGAGCCCTTGCATTCATTCATCATCTCCAATACAGCACTCATGCCCAACACCTATTTGTCAATACTCAATGATGAGAATGACTATAATGATTCTGATGAGAATGAAGATGAGGCATATGACGAACTCGATTATCCGGATACATTCAATAATTTAGTTGAGGATAAAAATAAAGAAACGGTCCAGACTCAAAAAAAAGCGACTGAAGTCATTGAAGAAGAACGCCAACTAATTATTTTAGGTAACCCCGGTTCCGGAAAAACCACATTGGCAAAATATCTTCTATATACGTTAGCACAGCAAAGACTTCAACAGAATAGCGGTGATATCCCCATATACATTCCATTAAAAGAACTGACAACTACCGAAACACTGGAAAACCTCATAAACAAATACGAACATTCCATCGAATTCTACGAACAGATAAAAACAGGCAAAGTTGTCTGGCTACTGGACGGATTAAATGAAATTCCGCCTATGCTCTACAAACAAACTCTCTCTACGATAACCTATCTTGTAAACACATACCCTCAGACAGGCATCATCGTTACATCCCGGCTCTATGGCTACAACGGACAACTAAGCCTCCCGGCATATCAGCTCAACGAATTCACGGACGAAGACATACGGTCGTATATCTTGCAACAGACAGGTGATGAAACATTATACCGGCAATTAACGGCAAACCCAACTATCCATTCCCTAACCACCAACCCGCTATTACTGACGATGATTGTACAAACCAGTCATAAAACAGGGACATTACCGACACTACGATGCCAACTCTATGAAAAATTCATACAGTTTCAACTCAACAAAAGCGGGATTATAAAAGATAAAGAACGCCAGACCGTGCTTAAAACACTCTCATTCCTGGCATTTTCCATGCGAAAATACGGCTTTCTTTCCGACTCCTATTCTGGTTTGGAAGCCATTATCTCCGAATGGATTGCACCCGATCAGACAAGCCATATCACCCGCCAACTGATGCAAAGCGGACTACTTTCATTCACTTGCAAACAGAACAACTTCTGGTCTATCTCATTTATCCATGAGACATTCCAAGAATATTTCACGGCCCAATATATTTTCAAGCAATTTCTTGACTACCAAGAGCTGTGCGTAAACCTGACCGGACCTGAATGGAGGGAAACCTTGTCATTACTATGCGAGACTCTCTCCGCTTACAATGACAACTATCTCACAAATATCTTTTTACAACTGATTGCAAAACAATATGCATCAAATAGCGAAACGCCCTATTTTAACGACAAGTTAAAAATATTCTTTAAACAATTTGCCTCCATATTACAAGTCAATCCATTTATTCGGGAGTGGCTACTACAATACCTATGGCAACACATACAGAACTTTCTACAGCTGCCGACAGAACAAAAAACACCTGCACGATTCAACAATCTGCTGACAGCTACATTCACAGCAGACGTTACCTCGCTTTGCATGGTATATTTTCAAAGTTTCCGTTGGATAGAATATTGGTTGTACACCCCTGAAGACTCTGCCTTTAATATGACCAAAGCGAACTCTAAACTATTAAAAACAATCGCATATTTCCTCCAAAATATCTCTTGCAAATCGGAAGCATATATACAATTAGACAAAATACAAAAGGATTTTGATTGCATTCAAGCAATAAATATACGTATCATCAGATTAAAACATGTCTTATTCTCCAACATGAGTCTTCAAGACTACCAAAAACTGTATGATGCAACCGGACACATAGATGCACTACTGATGACATTAGATGCAAACTATATCGAGCAAGAGCTTGCCGGCAAGGACAATTTACAATTTGATTACCTCGAACTATTACCTAAAGACCTGAACAGAGATCTCACCTTCTCTCTGTATGGCACTCTCTTCACCCGAATGACCTCTCAAAATCAAGAAACACTGTTAGCGACACGATTTTTAACCAATCATCTCTATAACACAGCAGGCTTGGATGAATTTCTATTAAAAGCACCCTATATGGCTTCTTACAAAATAGAAATACTCAAAGCATGTTATATGATTCCTGCAGACAGACTCAGCGAATACTATTTCAAACAACAAAAAAGACTCTTAAACGAAAATATAAAACATGAACTAGAAAACACCCAACAATACACTGTTTGCGAACACCTATACAAAGATAGAAAAAAATTCAACTATCTATTAGCCAAACATAATGAACTGCAATCAGAAGATACTCCCTCTTTCCTGATGCTAAAAAAACTATATCCGGACCTCCACCTTCATACCATGCAGCTCAATTATTTCAAGGTATTGGATGTCATCCCGGATGAAAGCGAAGAAAAATTCACCTGGTTAGAACCAAACTACAAAGCTGGAGAAGAGGTATTCCCGTCTTGGTTAGACAATGAAGACGAAAAAAAACACCTTCTACTGCTCTACGCATATAAAACAAAATACACTAAAAAGAATCTGCCACATCCTGCCATTCTATTGAACGGTATCAAATACAAGCTAGAATTTTGGAAAAAAATGTCCAGTAAACTTCTTGTAACAAAATGGACTATAAACGAAAATAAAATCAGAATAATTCAAAGCATCGACCAGATACCTAACAATTACTGAAAGAAAAGCACTATCTGTTCCGACCAGAATTGATGACTCCCTCACAAATTGAATATTTGACACAACAAAATCCATCTCTTCAATTTGACACCGGAACATTTGCCAAATGTTTGACACAAGAAGAGTGCAATGACAACTGTGTAGCAGTTGTCGTAAACTGCAATCCAAACAATATCCTCATACAATACCGGAACAGCAGCCAAACCCTCCTCTTGCCTCAAAGATTTGAAGAATTAAAGGAAAATGACATTGTCTATATATCAGAAAATAACTACGCCTCCCGCATCGATGACAAAACATTGCTAACCACCAGTATTCTATCGAAGGGCACAGTACATATACGACATGGAAAAAACAAATTCATTCGCACGAAACAAGACACAAATAATCTGGACTACTATTTCTATGATAAAGACAACGAATTCAATGTAGGTGATAACGCCCTGTTTTTCCCAACAATCAGCCAAGTCACCTCCAGACACGGGAAAGCCTATGCCGTTCAAAAACAAATGCCCAATTTAGATTAAAAAGAAAACATACCCACATTCATGAATGCACAAAAACTGAACATGTCGATGAGAAAACACCATCGTTTAATCTAACAGAAAGGCCAACGACCTAAACGTGTGAATTATCAGGCAAGCACAGAAATACCATAATGCACCGAAAGTTTATAATTCCGATTTTAATTATGGCGAATTCGCCACAATTAAAAATCAATCGAGACCCAATAGCTTTAAAATTAGCATGAAAGAGTTTGTGTTCCATACCAACATCATCTTTCAAGCAAATTTTCTTCAACTCTCACAACTCTTGAATTACCCTTTCGGAGAAATTTAAGGTTTAACGACAGTTGTAACAAGCAAATTTTAAATCGACAATTTTCGGAAAAGTAAAATCGACATATTTATGTCAAGCCAAAATCCTATTTTATTTGTGACCTCTCCCCGCTCCTACACCTGCCAACTTTGCCCGGTGCTCTGCCGTAGCTGAGCCGATGCTGTTCGGACGAGCTTCGGATGAGAAACGGAGAAACTCAAGGGGGAAGCAAGATATTGACCCGAGGGGATTCTGTTTTCCTGTGCGGAGAAAAAGATTGTCCAGAGGCGGCGAGGGCGAGTCGATTCGGGAGGTGCTTGGCGGCAGGAAGGGGACTCGACAGACGGGGAAAGCGCATTTTTATGGACGTTGGCGGTTTCAACCTTTTTCCTTATTTTTGCAAATTTCAATGCGGGATAGATTTTAAACAATGATGCCACCCAGCCATACTACAGAACGAACACAAATACGCAAGCTTCTCAGAAGCTATGCCTACCCTGCCATGATCAATATGATTGTGCTGGCTCTCTATAATATTGTAGACCGAATTTTTATCGGACAGGGAGCGGGACCGTTGGCTATCTGCGGACTGGCATTGACACTGCCCTGCGTCTCGCTGTTGGGAACGGTGGGCACACTGACCGGCGTGGGCGGTGCTGCCCGGATTTCTGCGGCCATCTCGGCTTCCAACTATAAATTGGCAACCAGAGTCTTGGGGAATGCCGTGTTTTTAAATGTGGCGATGAATCTGATTCTGATTGTCTACTCGCTGTTTAATCTAGACAAGATTTTATTGGCATTCGGAGGTAGCGAACAGACCATCCCATACGCTCACAGTTATCTGAGCATCCTGATTCCGGGCAGCCTGCTGACCAATCTGAATTTCACCTTTTGTCATGCAATTCGGGCTTCCGGTTTTCCCCGAAAATCAATGATGATTATCCTCACCGGAGTGATTGCCAATCTCATTCTGGATCCGGTATTTATATTCGGCTTCAACATGGGAATCCGAGGTGCTGCCAGTGCCACTGTCATTTCGATGTGTATCAGTTCGGTGCTGATTTTTTCACATTTCACCGGCAAACAGAATACACTGCGACTTGTACGTCTCAGTTTCCGTCCGGATTTGATGATTCTTCTGACGATTATCGGCGTCGGGATGGCTGCATTCATCATGAATATCACCACCGGTATGGTGAATATTATCATGAACCGATATCTGGTGAATTATGGTGGCGATTATGCCATCGGTGCATACGGAATTATCAGCAGCTATTCCATTTTAGTGTCGATGTTGCTGATGGGTATCTGTCAGGGTATGCAGCCTATTATCAGCTATCATTATGCCACCGGACACCGGGAGGTGTTGCACGATACGCTGAAGTATGCCATCGGTATCGGCAGTCTGATTGCCAGCGCTGGCTTTATTATCGGCGAGACCGGTGCCACCTGGCTGGTTAAGGCTTTTACCTGGGACCCGCAGTTGAGAGATATCAGTGCAGAAGGGTTGCGCTATACTTTTCTGGCAATGCCGCTAGTCGGATTCCAAATCATTGTAACCAGTTATTTCCAGTCTATACGCCAGGCACCTAAAGCCATTACCATGAATATTTCACGGCAGTTTGTCTTTCTGATTCCGGCCTTGAGTCTGTTCTCCATCTGGTGGGGACTTACCGGCATCTGGCTGGCGATTCCGTTTGCTGACCTGATGGCTACACTGATAGCCCTCTTTTTTATTCTCAGGCAAGCACGAACATCCACATTGAACTAGGCATTAAACAGGTGTCGTACATCGGTTTCCTCTCCTACAACCCATACCCAGTCGCCCTCCTGGAATACGGTATCTGCATCCGGATTGCGCAAAGAGGATTTACCACGCTCCACACCCACCACCACACAATGATGTACATCACGTATACCTGATTCCCGTATACTTTTACCATTGTAAAGTGAATCTTTCGTGACGATAAACTGTTTCAGACACATTTCACTCTGAGTAAGGTCGGTATCAGAAGGCGGAATGGTCATTGACTGTAAAGTTGTCCCAAAACGTTCCAACTGTTCATCACTACCGATTACCTGAATACGGTCTTGCGGATAGATGCGTTCCTTACCGCCGGGAATGTTCAAACAGGCTTGTCCGCGGAAAATAGCCACCACCATGATATCAAAACGGGTTGCCAGTTGCAACTCTGCCAAAGTCTTGCCGGCCCAAAGCGATTCGGCAGGAATAACAAAATCAGACAGGTGCAAATCACGCGACAGCAAATGACCGGCAAAACGGGGCGGTACTTTTGCTCCGGCACGACGGGCATACATTTCACGAACCCGGAAATTGCGCAGGAAGTTACGCTCTATCTGGATAGACTGCTTTTTCAAATAGCGCGAATAGAATATCAGAGCCGTCACAACACATGCCACTCCCAGCAATATGGCAATCGACGCTTTGAACAACGACATCATGACAATCATGATATAGACGATGACCAATACAAAACGGAAGACAACCAACGAAACCAGATAAGCCCGATTGAAATTGCCGTCTGCCCACAGACTTTGAAACTCTGCAGAATGGTTTTTTTTGGCAACAATTGCCCGCAAAAAAGGAGCCATCAACAAAAGAATAGCCACAGCACAAAGCAATGAACCCCAATTGCCGGGGAAATGAGCCTTGACTAACGGCACAAGAATATTCAAGGCAACAATCAGTATGGCGATGATAATCACGGAATAGATAACCGTAATACGAATCAGGGAAGTCAGCAAAGACTTCCAGTTGCTCTCATGGTTGACGGTACGTGTACCGAGCGAATAGTGCTCGAGAATGCGTTTCCATTTGCGTGGCAGATGTCTATCCACAAAGGGATAAGCCGGACCCGCAGCACGAATCATATATGGAGTCAGGAAGGTGGTGATAACCGACACCGCCACCACAATGGGATAAAGGAAATTGCTCGTTACGCCCATAGATGTTCCCAAACCGGCAATAATAAAGGCAAATTCACCTATCTGAGTCAGGCAGAAACCCGATTGTAAAGCTGTCTTCAAAGGTTGTCCAGCCAGCATGACACCGCAAGTACCAAAGGTCGACTGCCCGATGACTACAGTCAGAATTATAATCACAATAGGCACGATATACTGGATAATCATATTCGGATCAACCATCATGCCGACCGATACAAAAAAGATGGCAGCAAACAGGTCTTTCACCGGTCGTACCAGCCGCTCAATAGTCTCCGCCTCCACAGTTTCCGCCAAAATAGAACCCATAACAAAAGCTCCCAATGCGGAAGAGAATCCGACGTATGTAGCAAATGCCACCATCAACAGACAAAGCCCCAACGAAACAATCAGCATGGTTTCATCACCCATCAACAAGCGTGTACGACGAAAAAATGTAGGGATAATATAAATCCCCGTCAAAAACCATAATAACAGGAAAAACATCAGCTTGCCTATACTATAGAACATCTCCACTCCCTCGAAGTTCTGACTGACAGCCATCGTGGAAAGCACCACCATCAAGACAATAGCCACCAAATCCTCTATGACCAATATACCCAATACCAAGCCCGTAAAGCGTTGCGTTCGCAGTCCCAAATCCTCAAAGGCCTTGTATATAATCGATGTAGATGACATAGAGAGCATACCGCCCAGAAAGATGCTGTCCATCTGTTTCCACCCCATCGCAATTCCGACAAGATAACCGAGCATCACCATGCCGAAAATAATTGTCAAGGCGGCAATAATAGCAGGTCCACCGACTTTCATCAACTTCTTGAAACTGAATTCCAAGCCCAAGGCAAAAAGCAGAAAGACCACACCGATATCCGCCCAAGTCTGGATATTACCGGAATCCATGACGGTAGGTGTCAACGGAAAATGCGGTCCGGCGATGATACCGGTGACAATATACCCTAATACAAGCGGTTGTTTCAATCGTTTGAACACCAGTGTCATCACACCGGCAGAGGCAAGTATGATTGCCAAATCCGTAATCAATGCAGGTAAGTGGGACATATATGATATGAATTTGTGCGCAAAATTAATTTATTTATACGACAATCCGCTATCCGACAAACAAACTTATTTCAATATACGACGATTTATCTGCTCAAGAAATTGCTCACGGTAAGAATCAGAGACAGAGACATAAGTATCACCGACAAACACCCGATTGCGCTCCACCATCGTCACCTTGTCCAGATTGATAATGTAAGAGCGGTGGATTCGCATAAACGGCAACGAAAGCATCTCTTCAAAGCTCTTCATATTGAAAAGCGCCACCACCGGTGCCGACTGACCGGAAAGATAGATTTTCACATAGTCCTGCATACCTTCGATATACAAAATATCAGGCAAATGGATTCGCACTAATTTACTGCCGGAACGGATAAAAATATCCTCATCCTCTTTGCGAGAGGCTGAAGCCGCTGACTGCATCTCTTTCCAATGTAAGGCCTTTTGGGCTGCCCGTAGAAATTCCGGATAACTGATGGGTTTCAGCAGATAATCAAGAGCATCCACTTTAAATCCTTCGAGCGCATACTGTTCAAAGGCGGTGGTAAAAATTATCTTCACTTTGTCACCGACAAGCCGTGACAATTCCAATCCGTTCAACTCGGGCATCTGTATGTCAAGAAACAGCAAATCAACTGGGTCTTTCTGCAAGATTGCCAAAGCCTCCAGGGCATTGGAACAGGAGCCTTTCAGTTCGAGAAAAGGCGTACGTTTCACATAAGCTTCCATCAATTCCAAAGCCAAAGGCTCGTCATCGACAACCAGACACGTGAGTGTTATCATACTATCTGTTATTTTAGCATTTAATTTCCAAATGGGCTATATATTTCCCATTTTCGACTGTTTTATCTAAGGTATATCTGCCGGGATAGAGCAATTCCAGACGCTTGCGTAAATTCTCCAGACCGATGCCCGAACCGCTACGATCGTTATCGTGTTTAGGGAAATCGCTGTTTTCGATATGACATACCACAGTCCGCTCCGGCAACACACACATCGCAATATGGATAAAAGAAGGCTCTGTCGGACTCACGCCATGTTTAAAAGCATTTTCAACCAGCGTAATAAACAACAGAGGAGCCACCTGCAAAGATGCATCCCCTTTAGGCATATCCACCTGCAAATCGACATGATTGGTGAGTCGCAAGCTCATCAATTCGATATAACTCCGCATAAAATCCAACTCACTGTCCAAAGAGACAAAAGGCGCACGGTCTTCATAAAGCACATGCCGCAACATCCGGCTTAAATCGTGAACAGCATATTGCGCACGGTCGGCATCAATTGCAATCAAGGAGTAAATGTTGTTCAGTGTGTTAAAAAGAAAATGAGGATTAAGTTGGCTCTTTAAGTTTTGCAACTCTGCCTCCGTACGCGCTTTTTCCAATTCCCGCCGTTCGTTTTCAGTGACATACCAATTGTTTGTCATTTTTATGGCCACACATAAAGCAACAGTCAATGCCATCATCGTGACATCCCGCACCAAAAACATCATCTTAGGCGGTCCCGTCTGCTCTCGGTATTCGTGTCCCATGATTTCAAAGAAATGAAATTCGTGCCACCAGTCCAAAACCAAAGTAAGGACTATCACCAATACCATATTCACCAAAAGAAACCGGAACAACCGCTTACGAAATAACAGTCTGTCGACCAACAAGAAATAATTGATATAAAATATCACCATAAAAGCCACCGGGACAAAAACATATCCCACGTAGCGCATCCAGGTCATGGGTTCGGATTCTTTCCACGTAAAGAACAGCGGAAAACTAAATACGACTCCCCAACCGATCATCTGGATAATATATTTCAGTATTCTATTCTGTTTCATCAAACAAAAATAAAGATAAAAATTCACACAGACAATCACTCATAGCGAATTGCTTCTATCGGGTCGAGATTGGATGCTTTTTGAGCCGGATACCAGCCGAAAAAGATACCGGTCACAGTACAAACCACAAAAGAAAGAATCACCGAATACCATTCGACATATACCGGCCAGCCGGCAAACAATTTCACGAGCCATGAAGAACCGATACCCAAAAGGACACCTATCAGACCGCCCGTCACACTAATCAAAATCGCCTCTATCAGAAACTGAGCCAGAATATCACGTCCCTTTGCTCCGATAGACATACGCAAACCGATTTCACGGGTCCGTTCCGTGACAGAAACATACATGATATTCATAATACCAATGCCACCAACCAGCAGGGATATACCGGCAATACAAGCCAACAGCACCGTCATCATGTCGGAAGTGGAGTTCATCATACTGCTCAACTCCTGCTGAGAACGGATATTAAAGTCATCATCATCCGCAGCTCCCAGTTTGTGATTGCGCCGCAAAATGCTTGAAATCTCCTCCTCTGCCTGCTCTGTCTGCTCTTCAGCAATGGCAGAACAAAATATACTTTGAAGATGGGTGATGGCCAGAACTCTTTTCTGGATAGTTGTATAAGGTGCTAAGATGAGATCGTCCTGGTCCATCCCCATGGTATTATATCCTTTTGATTCTAAAATCCCAACAATCTGAAAAGGAATCTTTCCGAACCGGATAACCTGACCGACAGGATTTTCACCATTGGTAAAGAGATTATCTACAATCGTCTTTCCTATGACACAGACTTTTGCCGAATTCAGAATATCCTCATCAGAAAACATTTCACCTTCGCTCACAGCATATTTCCGGATTTCCAAATAATCGGCATTCACTCCGTAAATACTGGTGGGATAATTATTTGCTCCATAAATAGCCTGTCCGCCACTGTTTACAGAAGGAGAGCAGGCAGCTACATAACGAGTTTCGTTGACAATGGCATTAAAATCCTCCAATTTCAAACTTTCCATCTCAGAAGCATCCAGACGGACACCGCCCCTGCGGTCGGCCCCCGGGTGTACCATAATCATGTTCGATCCCATTTCAGAAATCTGCGCCTTAATACTCCGTTTAGACCCCTGCCCGATAGCCAGCATGGTTATGACAGAGGCAACCCCGATAATAATTCCCAACATGGTCAGAAATCCTCGCATTTTATTATTTCCTAAAGCCCGGAATGCTATTCTGAATAAATTCGTAAAATTCATCGCTTATAAATTTACTTCGTTATCAATCATTCATCCTCCTGTTTCGGCAAAGCTGCCAAAGTCTCACTTGCAGAGGCTATCTGCTCATTACGCACATCTTTTATGACATGCCCGTCTTTCAAAACAATCGTCCTGCTACTATAAGCCGACAATTCCGGATTATGAGTCACAAAGACAATGGTGCGTCCACGTGCGTGCAACTCCTGAAACAACGTCAAAATCTCAAAAGAGGTACGGGTATCCAGATTCCCGGTAGCCTCATCTGCCAAAATCAGCACCGGATCGTTCACTAAAGCCCGGGCTATCGCCACACGCTGCTGCTGTCCACCGGACATCTGATTGGATTTATGATAAAGCCGCTCATGCAAGCCCACAGCATCCAATGCCTCTACCGCCCTCCGCTCACGCTCTTTGGAAGAGATGGCAGAATTATACATCAACGGCAACTCTACATTTTCAATAGCTGTCGTTTTAGGCAACAGGTTATATGACTGAAATACAAAACCGATTTTATGATTGCGCAGCTCTGCCCGTTCATTTTTTCCCATCTGCCGTACAGAATAGCCATCCAACAGATACTCCCCGGAGGTGGGAGTATCAAGACACCCCAAGAGATTCAGCAGAGTAGACTTTCCAGAACCGCTTGTCCCCATAATCGTCACGAATTCTCCGGCTTCTATCGCAAACGACACGCCACGCAATGCATGTACAGTCTCGCTCCCGACTGTAAAATTCCGTTTTATATCTTCCAATTCAATAATCGCTTTCATAACAACCTCCTTATTACACAAACCGCTGTTTATTTCTTCTTTTTATCACTTCCCGGAGGTTTTGGCATAAAAGGACTGGATTCCGTATTTCCAGTATTGGGTGTGCCTACTTTTTTCTTACCACCCCGCTCCATACCGGTAATCACCATTTCCCCTTCATTCAAGCCCCCCAACACCTCCACCATCAAGGTTGTGGCTGTCCCTACCTGAATCTCTTTTTCCTCAATCGTCTGTCCGTTACGTACCCATACAGTCTTCTGAATAGCCGGATTATCAACTTTCAACGTTTTCAGCACCAATCCATTTTCTTCCGCCAACGCAGCATCAGGCACAAACCGCAAAGCTTTGGGAGCAACAGTCAGAATATTGTCCTTTTCCAACGTATAGATGGCAACCGTTGCTGTCAATCCGGGCTTCAACTTCAAGTCGGGATTCGGGGCGCTGATCACCACCTCGTAGGTCACAACATTGGATTCCACCGTTGCCTCCAAACGCACTTGCGTCACTTTACCCTCAAAAACTTCTCCCCGATAAGCATCCACTGTAAACGTGACACGCTGTCCCTCGCAGACCTGACCTATATCAGCTTCATCCACATCGGCAATCACCTGCATCTCTGTAAGATCCTTGGCTATGGTAAATAGGGTCGGTGTTTCAAATCCGGCTGCCACCGTCTGTCCCTCTTCCACTTCCCGACTGATTACCACCCCGTCAATAGGACTGGTAATCACGGCATATCCCAGATTTCGTCTCACTTTTACAATATCTGCCTTCGATTTCTCATAGGCACTCTTGGCTTTCTCATAATTATATGTTGCACTTTCATAGTCACTGTCACTGATCAACTGCTTTTCAAACAACACCTTACTACGGGAATAGTTCTTCTGCTGGTAATCATACTCCGCCTTGGCATTGGCCAACTGGGCCTCCTGCGACTCCAATTCTGCTTGCAAGGTCACTTTATCCATTTCAGCTATCAACTGCCCCTTCTTCACTATGCTATTATAATCGACATATATTTTATCTATAATGCCGGATACCTGCGTACCGACATCCACTTTAGTCACGGGTTCTACAGTACCTGTAGCGGACACCATTTCCGACATTGAATTACGCGCGACAGCCTCTGTCTGCCAAACTATTTTCTCCTTGTCGGCACATCCTTGCAAACAACAGGCACCTATTCCCATTGCCACCAATATGCCACCGAATTTTATTGCTACTTTATTCATTGCTAATGAGTTTTGATTTTACACCTTTGTACTTACATCATCTGTTTATAGTTGAATTTCCAGACCTCGATAGAAATTCAGCAACTGTTTGTTCAATATGGCCATATATTTTGCCTGTACCATCTCCAATTGAGCGGAAAGCAGATTATTCTTTTCAGTCAACATCTCCAACGTATTCTTCATTCCCAAGAAAAACTGCTCCTGTGTCAAATTAAAAGAAAACTGTACCGCATTAAGATTCTCCTTGGCAGAACGATAGCGGTCTTGTGCCGCAACAGCATCCTGATAGATAGTTTCGACAGACCTTAACAAATCCTTCCTGACATTCTCATAAGCCAATTCCGCATTCTCAACATTTATCCGGGCAATGTTAACAGAAGTCTTGACGGAACGATTGCTAAAAATCGGAATACTCAATGTAAGACCCACATTTTCACTCCAGTTATGCTTCATCTGAGTGCCCCAGCTTGTACCGGAAGCCAAGTTTGTCCCCACACCTGCCGACAAGCGCAAAGAAGGCAGATAACCCGCCCACGCTTTCTTTTTCTCCAGCCCGGCAATCTGAATATTCAACTGATTGTATTTCACCTCCGGCATCACCTCAAGCGAAGTCTGATACACGCTCACCTTGTCCGGTAACAGTTGCAGCACTGCACTATCCTGCAAATCAGGTATCACCAATTTCATCTCGTCATTAATACCCAATTCCAACAACTGCTTCAATTCCAACCGGGCATTATCAAGAGAAGTCCGGGCAACCACCAACTGATACTTATCCGAAGTATACTGTGATTCCAATTGAGCAAAATCCGCCTTAGACAACGAACCGGCTTTCATCAGCTCCTCGCCCCGGTCGCGCTGAGCCTTGGACACTTCCACCGTATTTTCATTAATCTTCACAGCCTCATCCGCATAGAGCACCTGTACGTAGGCTTGGGTAATAGCCAACTCAATATTATTTTCCGCCTCCTCGACCGTCAACGCCTGCACCTGATATTGAAGTTCCATCTGCTGCAGATTCTTTTTCAACTGTCCACCTTGATAAAGTGTCACAGAAGAATTCAAATCATAACTGCCATTATAGGAATTCTTGTCTCCAGCTTCTGTCCGGGGACGATTCACGTAATTATGAGCCGAAGAAAAAGAGAGCGAAGGCAAACGTTGCGCCTTTGCCGACCGGGTATTTTCCAGACTTTCCTCCAAAGAAAGCCTGCTTTGTCTAATCTGAATATTTTGCTTACGGGCATATTCAATACAAGATTTCAAATTCCACTCGGCAGGTTTCTCCTGCGTCCAAGCAGGAACCGCTAAAACCATCAGGAATATTGTCATCCAATTTCGTTTGCAGTGTATCATATTCATTCCTTTTTAAATTATCCGATACAAAGATATTTTCGCCCTTATCCCTTTACAATTTTATTATACATATCGGCTTACATTACCGATGAACAGACCGTTTTTGCCGACAAATACCCAATGTGGCATTTTTTTTGATACCTTTGCCGTTGATTACATAAACACGATAACATGATATCAAAAAGTATTTTATTTTGTATTGCAGCATTATCCCTATGCTCATACACATCTATGGCTCAAGAAGGTAAAGAAAGAATTGAACCAGTACCCTTCGGAGATATGGACAACTGGATGGTCCGCGAAGTAAAAGAATCCTTTATCATTGGGGGACATACGAAATACTTATATGAAATCAATAAAGGCGATACCCTGAAAGACAATACCCCCTATAAAAACGTAGAATCCCCCTGGGGCTCCTCAACCGTTATGGCTAAAGTAAGCGGTATTTATAAAGCCAGCGTCACAGTCTTTCCTGAAAAACGCGGCGACGGTTACTGCGCCCGCATGGAAACCCGTATGGAAGAGGTGAAAGTATTCGGATTAATCAATATATCCGTATTGGCAACCGGCACCATTTTTCTCGGAGAGCTAATGGAACCGGTGTGCGACACCAAGAATCCACAAAGCAAACTGAACCACAGGATAAAATTCGACAAACACCCTGCTGCCGTTGAATTTGACTATAAAGTAGAGCCGGGCGGTAAACAAATCAAGGCAACCGGATTCGGACGGCAACAGAAATTCGACATACAAAACAATGCCGAAGTATGTGTACTTCTGCAACAAAGATGGGAAGACGAAGATGGGAATGTCTATGCCAAACGCGTGGGAACAGCTTATGAACGCTATGACAAACCGGTCACCGAATGGCAAAACAATTACCGCATTGCCTTTAAATACGGAGACATCACACAAGACGCCGACTACAAACCTTTCATGGCTTTAATACAAGGAGAAGAAGTCCCGCATTGCATGAACAGCAAAGGCGAAATGGTTCCCATCCGGGAAGTGGGCTGGGCATCTCCCGACACCAAGCCGACACATATCGTCATGCGCTTTTCATCCGGACATGGCGGAGCCTACATCGGCGCTCCGGATGCCAAACTGTGGATTGATAATGTAAAGTTGGTTTACAAAGACTAGCGCAAAGCCTCCACCATCATCCGGGCGAAACGTCCGGATGCTCCGGGCTCGCCCATGCGGCGAATCACTTCATCATAATTACGCAGCATTTTTTCGCGATAACGTTCACTATAAACAATCCTGGACAACTCTTCCACCAAAGTACGTTCGTTAAAATGCTGCATCATCAACTCCTTCACCACCTCGCCATCAAAAATCAGGTTGACCAGCGAAATAAATTTAACCTTCACAACAGTCTTGAAAAGGAAATAACTTAAACGTGCAGCTTCGCCATTGTAACACACCACCTGCGGAGTACGCAGCAAAGCCGTCTCCAAAGTTGCAGTGCCCGATGTCACCAAAGCTGCTGTAGCCTGGCTCACCAACCGATAAGTCATTCCATAAAGTATACGTATCTGCCTGCCCTGTAAATAAGGAGCATAATCCTCATCCGTCATGGAAGGTGCTCCGGCAATTACAAACTGATATTCCGGAAAATGCTCGATCATCTTCAACATCGTTGGCAATACAAACTTCAATTCCTGCTTGCGACTACCTGCCAATAAGGCAATAATGGGTTTGTCCGGCAAACCATTAACACGGATGAACTCGCTGAAAGTCTCCTCTTTACAAGGACGAGAATCAATCGCATCCACCAAAGGATTCCCCCCGTAATACACCGGATAATTATAACGCCGATAAAAATCGGTTTCAAAAGGAAAGATTGTATACATCCGGTCGACATACTTCTTGATCTGTTTTACGCGACCGGTATTCCAAGCCCACAACTTGGGAGAAATATAATAAAACACCTTCAGCCCTATCCCTTTGGCAAAACGAGCGATACGTAAATTAAATCCGGCATAATCCACCAGAATCACCACATCAGGCTGCCAGGTGCGGATATCCTCGCAACAATAGCGGATATTGTCACGCAAAGTGCCCAATTTCCTCACCACGTTGATAAAGCCCATGATTGCCGTATCCTTATAATGACGGACAATCTCGGCTCCAGCCTCACGCATCAAATCACCGCCCCATCCACGCACCTGTGCTTCAGGGTCCTCCTGCTTCAATCCTTTTATCAAATTCGAGGCATGCAAATCACCTGAAGCCTCCCCGACAATCATGTAGTATTTCATAATTCCCAACTGTTTATTCGGCAAAGATAGCAAAATACAAGCCAAATTATTAATTTTGCCACCACGAAGCTTAAAATAGACAATATGGACATCGCCGGGAAGAAAGTAGCCTATATCACGTTAGGGTGTAAATTGAATTTTTCAGAGACCTCCACCATCAAACACAGCCTTGAAAAAGCTGGGACAGAAACCGTTGGAGAAAAAGAGCAGGCCGACATCTTTGTCATCAACACCTGTAGCGTCACAGACATGGCTGAAAAGAAAGGTCGCCAATTGATACGTAAAATCATTTCCCACAATCCCGGAGCCTACATTGTCGTAGTCGGTTGCTATGCACAGTTGCGTGCAAAAGAGATTATGGCCATAGAGGGTGTCAGCCTTGTATTAGGAGCCAATGACAAATTCAATGTAGAACACTACCTGCAACATCTGGAAGATACAGAACGCCGGGAGCCGCATTCCTGCGACATATTCAAATTGGCAGATTTCGACCTCGCCTACTCATTCGGCGACCGCACTCGCTGTTTTTTGAAAATACAGGACGGTTGCGACTATTTCTGCACCTACTGTACCATCCCGTATGCCCGCGGACGAAGCCGAAGCGCCTCTGTACCACAAGTATTACAGGCCGTACGCGATGTTGCAGCCAAAGGTATCAAAGAAATCATCCTCACCGGAGTCAACACCGGAGACTTTGGAAGAGGCTCGGATGAAAATTTTCTCCATTTACTCCACCGTTTGGACGAAATGGATGAAATAGAACGTTACCGCATCTCCTCCATCGAACCCAATCTCCTGACAGATGAAATCATTGATTTCGTAGCCGGTTCGCGCCACTTCATGCCGCATTTCCACGTTCCCCTCCAGAGCGGAAACAACGAAGTGCTCAAGTTGATGCGCCGCCGTTATGACCGAGAATTATTTGCAGCCAAAATGCACAAAATCAAAGAAATGATACCGGATGCATTTATCGGTGTAGACACAATTGTCGGTATGCGTGGAGAAACCAGAGCCTACTTTGAAGATGCACGCGACTTTATTGAAAGCCTGCCCATCTCGCAACTCCATGTATTCCCATACTCCGAGCGACAAGGCACAAAAGCATTGGAAATCCCTTACATTGTCTCTCAAGAAGAAAAACATCACCGAGTGACAGAGCTACTGCAAATTTCAGAACGCAAGCACAGTGCCTTTTATCACCAATTTGAAGGTACAAGCCGTCCTGTCCTATTTGAAGACAGCAAAGTAGGCAATCATATTTGCGGTTTTACGGACAATTATATTAAAGTACAATTGCCTTATGACAAGACCCTTGCAAACCAGATTATTCCAATAACACTTGCAGATAGCAATTTACGTCTTGAGTCGTAAAAATCCCGATGCATTAATCATCATTAACCATTATTAATGGAACATTGAGACAAAAATATACGAACAATCTCTATTTTTGTATAGAATCAATTTCATAGTTTGTTTCTGTTTAGGGTTAGTAATTAAGTCACCGGAAATTTTATACGGTGACTTTTTTTTCCCCGATAAAATATATACTTTTGAATCCTAAAATATATTAATCATGCAAATATTAGTCACAGGCAGTGCCGGTTTTATCGGTTACCACCTATCCCGCACGCTCTTAGAAAAAGGCATACAAGTTTATGGCATTGATTCGCTCAATGACTATTATGATGTCAATTTAAAATTAGCCCGTCTCAAAGAATGTGGTATTGAGGCTAAAGAATACGGGCGGGAATACTGCTCAACCAGCTATACAACCTACCGTTTCCAGCAAATGGACCTCTGCGACAAGAATGCTTTGGCGCAACTTTTTGCAGACAACCATTTCGATTGTGTCATCAATCTGGCAGCCCAAGCCGGAGTTCGTTACAGTCTGACGAATCCGGAAGCTTATATTGAAAGCAACATAGTAGGGTTCCTTAATATTCTGGAACAATGTCGTCACCAGAATTGCCACAGACTAATCTATGCCTCTTCCTCATCGGTATACGGCAATACCCAAGAGGTGCCTTTCAAGGAAGCAACCCCGGTAGACCATCCTGTCAGTCTCTACGCTGCCACCAAAAAAAGCAACGAACTGATGGCATACACCTATTCCTGGTTGTATAAAATACAGACTGTAGGCTTGCGATTTTTCACCGTCTATGGTCCATGGGGCCGTCCCGATATGGCTCCCATCCTCTTTGCCAACGCCATCAGCGAAGGTCGTCCCATCAAAGTGTTCAACAACGGCAATCTGTCACGGGACTTCACCTACATAGATGATATCATTGATGGTATTGTCAACATCATCTTTCATCCGGACTCCACCCGCGAAGACACCCCCGGTGTTCCAGCCGTAGTCTACAACATCGGACACGGCTCACCGGTATCACTGATGGATTTCATCTCTCTATTGGAACAGAACCTCGGGAAAGAAGCCATCAAAGAATTTACAGGAATGCAGCCTGGCGATGTTTACCAGACTTGGGCAGACACCTCCAAATTAGCCGCAGATTTCGGATACACCCCCTCAACCTCATTGGCAGAGGGCATCAAAAAATTCACGGATTGGTTCAAACACTATAAACAGTAACTATGTACGCAATATTCAAATCTTCCATACGCCACTTTATCCGCAGCAAGGTCAATGGTGGCGCAGTGCTTCTTTTTGTCGCTTTGGCAGCCATGATTATAGCCAACTCGCCACTACGAGACGCTTATAATTCATTTTTTGCCCAAGAGGTGATATTACAAATAGGCAACTTCAACCTCTTCCACATACATGGCGGCAATATGACCTTCATGTCGTTAATCAACGATGCCCTGATGGCTATATTCTTCTTTTCCGTCGGACTGGAAATCAAACGCGAACTGCTGGTAGGCGAGCTCTCCAGTATCCGCAAAGCGCTATTGCCAGTCATTGCAGCCTGTGGCGGAATGATCGTGCCCATCATTCTGTTTGCTCTCATCTGTCCTGAAGGAGCAGCCAGCCGAGGAGCAGCCATTCCAATGGCAACCGACATTGCCTTCTCATTGGGAGTACTCTCCCTATTGGGAAAAAAGATTCCCTTGAGTTTGAAAATATTCCTGACAGCCTTTGCCGTAGTTGACGATATCGGCGGAATCATCGTCATCGGAGCTTTCTACAGCAGCAACCTGGTGTATTCTTATCTGCTATGGTCGCTGCCCATCATCTTCCTTCTCTACTTAGGAGGACGGCTAGGCATGAACAGCAAACTATTCTATATCTCCTTCGGACTGGTTGTATGGTATCTGTTCCTACACTCCGGCATCCATCCGACCATAGCCGGCGTAATCGTGGCCTTCACCGTACCGGCACGCCCGAAATTCAACATTTCACGCTATGTCGGGGAGATACGAGAATGTATGAAGAAACTACCCGAAACCTCTGAAATGGGCAGCACCCAATACATGCTGAGCAACTGGGAGCGTTCCATTCTACGGCATGTAGAATCTGCCTCGGACAAAGTAATCAGTCCGCTACAATCACTCTCGGACAATTTACAGCCTTTAGTCAATTACGTTGTAATGCCCTTGTTTGCCTTTGCCAATGCCAGTATCTCTTTTGAACACTTCGGCATGTCAGATTTACAAGGCGTAACCATCAGCGTATTTGTTGCTTTGGTTATCGGGAAACTAATCGGAATTTTCACCTTTGCGTGGCTACCCATCAAGTTTCATTTGTTACACATGCCCGACCACATGAGCAAGCGCAGTCTTTTTGGTGTATCTATGCTGGGAGGCATCGGTTTTACCGTATCTCTTTTCATAGCCAATTTATCGTATGCCAATGTTCCCGAAGTCGGAGTAACATTGCTTAATCAAGCCAAAATGGGAATCATCGGCGGTTCACTCTTTGCCGGTATATGCGGTTATTTACTCTTGAATTACATTTACAAAGAAAATAATCAAGACTCTTCCATTTAACGGGAAAATAAAGACATTTTTAAATGAAAGTGCCATATAGCGCAGTGAGAATTTATCCTCATTGCGCTTTCTTTTCGCCCTCTTTTCTCTTACTTTCCTCCCTCTTAAATATAAGACATCTATATATCAAAGATAACACAACTATAAGACAAATATAACAAGTTGTTATCTTTGTCTTATAGTTATCATATATTTAAGTAGAGTAAACGTGAAATATAAGCAGGAGAAAAATGGAAATAGCAAGAGCCGTGAAAAATAATCAGAAAAAAAAGATCACTTCTTTTGTAATCAATAAAAAAACTATATCTTTGCACTCGCAATGGAGAGATGGCAGAGTGGTCGAATGCGGCGGTCTTGAAAACCGTTGTAG
>CAJJNP010000033.1 GCA_905193145.1 uncultured Odoribacter sp.
TGAATGATTGGATTAATATTGCTCGTTTGCGAACTTGGTTTGGCTCGTTGGCAGGTACAGTGAGTGATTTGTTTGTGGCATTGTTTTCTATTACCTTTATTTCTTTTTTCTTTTTGAAAGATAGTCGCTTGTTTTCAGGAATGGTATTGGCTATTGTACCTTCAAAATATGAAGAGCAGGCAAAAAATGCCTTGGATTCTATACAGAATTTGTTAGTACGTTATTTTGTTGGTTTGTTTTTTGAGGTGATAGGTGTGATGGTATTGAACGTAATAGGTCTCTCTATTGTAGGACTAAATTTCAATAATGCAGTTGTAATAGGTCTGGTGACCGGTATTTTGAATGTAATACCATATATTGGGCCATTGATTGGAGTTTTGTTTGGCCTGACTGTCGGTGTCGCATTGAATTTAGATCTTCCGTTTTATCAGGAAATGTTGCCGTTGTTGTTTGGAATGACTGTTGTGTTATTGTTTACACAATTGATTGATAATGTCGTTTACCAGCCTTTGATTTACGGAAATAGTGTTCATGCTCATCCATTGGAAATCTTTTTGGTATTGTTAATGGCAGGAAGTATTGCGGGAATTCCGGGGATGATGTTGGCAATTCCTTCTTATACTGTATTACGTGTGATTTTAAAAGAGTTTTTTAATAAATATAAGTTGGTGAAGAAATTGACCCAAAGTCTTGTAGAAAATAAAACAATCAGGCAGTAATTTACTGTCTGATTGTTTTTATAGGAATGGCATTATAATAATGCGAGTTTTATGACTTCACTGATATGGTCAACATAGTGGAATTTAAGCCCTTTCAAATATTCTTTCTTTACCTCTTCTACGTCTTTCTTATTTTCGCAACAAAGAATAATTGTTTTAATACCAGCTCGTTTGGCTGCCAATATTTTTTCACGTATTCCGCCTACCGGTAGCACTTTACCTCGTAAAGTTATTTCTCCTGTCATGGCAATGGCTTTTTTTACCTTTCTGCCAGTTAAGGCAGATACCAATGAGGTTACCATTGTAATACCGGCGGAAGGACCGTCTTTGGGGACTGCCCCTGCTGGAACATGAAGGTGAATGTCATGTCCATCGAATATTTCTTCGTTAACACCTAACTCTGCAGCATGGGATTTGATGTATTCCAATGCGAGCGTTGCTGATTCTTTCATTACATCTCCAAGGTTGCCCGTAAGTGTAAGGATTCCTTTCCCTTTGCTGTAGCTTGATTCTATGAATAGAATTTCTCCTCCGACAGCAGTCCAGGCAAGACCTGTCACAACACCTGGTAATTCGTTACCTTGGTATTCTTCGCGAGAAAAAATAGGACTTCCTAAATATTCTTTTACTTTGGCTTCATCCAAAGTGACCGTATATTTTTTGTTCATGGCCACTTTTCTAGCAACATGTCGCATGATTTTAGCAATTGTCATGTCTAGATTGCGTACTCCAGATTCGCGAGTGTATTTTTCAATGATATGTTCAATGATGTCGTCTGGGATCATGATATTGTCTGCGGTGATCCCATGGTTTTCCAACTGTTTGGGTATCAGGTGGTGTTTGGCGATTTCTCGTTTTTCTTCCATAAGATATCCACTGACCTCAATGATTTCCATACGGTCGCGTAATGGTGCGGCGATTGTGCTCAAGTCGTTGGCTGTTGCTATGAACATAACTTTGGATAAGTCGTAGTCAACGTCCAAAAAATTGTCATGGAAAGCGTTGTTTTGCTCAGGATCTAATACTTCCAATAAGGCGGATTGAGGGTCTCCACGAAAATCTTTACCAACTTTATCGATTTCATCTAAAATAAAAACAGGATTAGATGTTCCGGCTTTTTTGATATTTTGCAGGATACGTCCTGTCATGGCTCCGATATAGGTCTTACGGTGTCCTCGAATTTCAGCCTCATCATGCAGACCTCCTAATGACATACGGACAAATTCACGGTTGATGGCTTTTGCAACAGATTTTCCTAAAGAGGTTTTGCCAACTCCCGGAGGACCATATAGACATAAAATAGGAGATTTCATGTCTGCTTTCAATTTGAGAACAGCCAAATATTCCAGTATCCTTTCTTTTACTTTTTCCAGTCCAAAATGGTCTGCATCTAACATTTCTTGGGCATGATTTAAATCGAGATTGTCTTCGGAACAATGATTCCAAGGCAATTCGAGCATTTCATGTAGATAATTTGACTGTACTGAATAATCTGGTGATTGCGGGTTTAGACGTCTCATTTTATTCAGCTCTTTGTCAAATAGGTCTCGGATGTTTTGATTCCACTCTTTTTGTGCAGCCCGGTCTTCAAGCTCTTGGAATTCTTCGTCGATGGGATTTCCGCCTAGTTCATCCTGGATTGTTTTCATCTGCTGATGTAGGAAATACTCCCGTTGCTGCTGATCGATATCTGTTTTCACTTTCTTTTGGATATCATTTTTGAGTTCCAATAGATTCAGCTGCTGACTAAGAATTTCCAATAATTTGAGAGCCCGTCCCTTAAGATTATCTATTTCCAACAATTCTTGTTTGTTTTTATAAGGGACATCCGTATTTGATGAAATAAAGTTAATCAAGAAGAGCATGCTCTCAATATGTCGTAAGGCTATATTGGCTTCTTTGGGAATTTCATTGGAATAACGTACAATTTTTGAGGCCATATCTTTTAAAGACTCGGCAATTGCATTGTATTCTGGATCATTTTCCGGTATTGCCTCTTCTTGTTTGAGGGATATTTTCCCGACGTGATAAGGGTCAGAATATAAAATATCCTCCAATAAAAAACGTTTTTTTCCTTGAATGATAGCTGTTGTTGTGCCATTAGGCATTTCTAGGATTTTCACAATAGATGCAACTGTACCCACTTTGTATAAATCATCAAAGTTAGGTTCTTCAATATCAGTGTCCTTTTGTGCAATGCAGCCGATTAAATCACCGCTTTTGTTGGCTTCTTGAATTAGTTGGAGCGATTTCTTGCGTCCGATATTGATAGGGATAATAACACCTGGAAACAATACCGTGTTTCTCAATGGAAGAATGGGTACTGTATCAGGAATTTTTATGTCTTCGTTGAGTAGTTCCTTTTCATCGGCAATGACTGGGATGAAGCCGGCAAGGTCTTCTCCTAATGCTTCCAATAGGTCTACTTTTAAATTTATTTTGCTCATTGGCAATGATCCTTTTATTTTAATGGTTATCAAATGTGTTGCCTTTATTATGACAAAATGTCATAATGGCGTATTCTTTTATGATATCTTATATATAAGGCAAATCTTGTGCCACTATTTTGTTTGTCATTAATATAGTACGAAAAACGCCGCCTAATCTAGGCGGCGTTGTATTATTCGGCAGAAAGATTATTTCTTTCTTTTTTCCAAATGATCTTTGTAACGGTTCATAAACTTGTCCACACGTCCGGCAGTGTCCACCAATTTCACTTTTCCAGTATAGAATGGGTGTGAAGTATTAGAGATTTCCAATTTTACTAATGGATATTCAACACCGTCGATTTCGATAGTTTCTTTTGTTGCTGCAGTAGATTTTGTCAGCGTTGTAGTACCGTTAGACATATCTTTGAATGCCACCAGTCTGTAATTTTCAGGATGTATGCCCTTTTTCATCGTATGTAAAATTTTATAATTATTCATTCCATTATCGGACGGCAAAGATAATTCATTCATAATAAACATCAAAGAAAAACAAGAACTTTTTTTATTCTCTTATAATGAGATGGATTTTACTTATTTTTGTTGGATTGAAAAAACAGAGGTTTATGTTACAAAAGGTTGGTAATTCATTATTTAGTTATTATCGTTTCGAACATTTGGCTGAAAGAACGGAGCTTATTCATTTTATTTCTTCAGGTGATCATACAATCGGTTTTTCAGAGCAACAAACAGCGGCAACAATATGTTATAATCGTAAATTATTGGCTGAAACAGTCGGCTTTGAGGTGAATAATTTAGTGACAGGACATCAGGTTCATGGAACTCATGTAGCTGTCGTAGGTAAAGATGATGCCGGAAAGGGAGCATTGAGTGCTGAGAGTCGTTTCCCTAATACAGATGCTTTGGTAACTGATTGTGAAGGAGTCTGTTTGATGGTGTTGTCGGCTGATTGTGTCCCGGTGTTGTTTTACGATCCCAGCCGGCGGGTGATTGCTGCTGCGCATGCTGGGTGGCGAGGTACAGCTGCAAATATTGTGGGAGAAGTTGTTGCAAAGATGCAACAACATTGGAAATGTGAGCCTAAGAATATTTTGGCTGCAATTGGTCCTTCAATCGGGCCATGTTGCTTTGAGGTGGATGAAGAGGTCGCAGCGGTTTTTAGAACTTCATATCCTGATATGGTGCATGCGGGAATATGCGAGGGGAAATATCAGGTTGATCTTTGGAATGTGAACCGCTATGAATTATTAAAAGCCGGATTGGTTGATTCTAATATAGAAGTGGCCGAAGTGTGTACTGTGTGTAGCAGAGAGTCTTTTTTCTCTTATCGTCGTCAGGGTAAGACTGCCGGACGTTTTGGCGCCGGTATTTGTTTGCGGCATAGTTAATTCACTCGTTTTCGTTGATTATTGGGTGGAAAATAGGGGTAGCAAGGACATCGAAAGGGGAGATATTATATTTTTGTTGATATTTTTACTGATTAGATTATGTTGTCGGGAATCTTTATTGTATTGTTGTTTTATTGTTTAGGAGAACTTACCGCTTGGTTGCTCAATGGTTTTATTCCTGGTAGTGTTATCGGTATGGTATTGCTGTTTGTAGCTTTGTGCTTAAAATTAGTCAAACCGGAAACATTGAAGCCTGTAGCAGGCTTTTTATGTAATAATATGGGGCTATTTTTTGTGCCGGCGGGAGTAGGTATCGTTAATGCATTAGATATTTTATCTGCATATTGGGAAGCAGTGCTTGTGGCCTGTGCAGTAAGTACTATTGTTGTTATTGTTGTAGTCGCTTCTTTACAGCAGTGGTTTGAAAAACATCGTAAGGGAGCTGAAGATCGATAAGTTAATTGTTTGTAGATGGAAACATTGTTAAATTCAGAAATATTTATTCTTGCCTTTGTTATAGGAGTTTATTTATTCGCTTTATGGCTTTATGGAAAGACAAAACTGCCTTTTTTGCATCCATTGTTAGTATCAATTCCTTTATTGGCCCTGGGAACTCATCTATTGGGGATTACATATGAATCTTTTGAAAGGGGGAGTCGTATTATCAGTTTTATGCTTGGCCCTACTGTGGTGGTATTGGGATATCTGCTATATGAACAGTTGGAGCATTTGAAAGAAAACGCCCTTTCAATCATAACCTCCGTATTTGTTGGTTGTGTCACAGGTATTGTAAGTGTGATATTCATAGCCCGTTATTTTGGAGCCGATCACGCATTGATTGCTTCATTGGAGCCAAAATCTGTGACGACACCGATAGCTATGAGTATAGCAGAGAAGGCTGGTGGTATCCCCTCTATTGCAGCTGTTGTAGTAATTGTTGTCGGGATTTTCGGTGGTATTGTCGGACCTTTTATATTGGAGCGTTTGGGAATAAAGAGTCGTATTGCTCGAGGATTGGCATTAGGTTCTGCTGCACATGGTTTGGGTACTGCCCGGGCTATGGAGTTAGGTTCTATTGAAGGGGCTATTAGTGGTTTGGCGATAGGAGTGATGGGAATTATGACTGCAGTTCTTGTTCCTGTGATAGAAATGATTTTAGAGAAAATACAATAATAAAGACAGAGTTAAATCAACTCTGTCTTTATTATTAGTGAAGTGATTCCAATTTTTCAACAATCATAGAATTTGAAGGGCGTAGAGTCTTGTACTCTAACAATCGTCCGTCTTTCCCGTAAATCAAAAAATGAGGTATACCTTTGACATTTAGCATTTCTGCGAAGGTGTTATCTGTTGCTCGCCATTGATTACCGTGCATTTTCAGTTGTTTCATTTTTTGAATCCATTCCGGGCGTCGTGAATCCAGAGAGATGCTTACAAATACAACATCTTTGTTTTTTAGTTTCTTTTCCAGTTTTTGCAAATGGGGAACTTCGCCTACGCAAGGACCGCACCAAGAAGCCCATAGGTCAACATATATATATTTCCCTTTGAAATCAGATAATTTGTGATTGTTACCATCTTGATCTTCAAAGCTGATATCGGGCATTTCTGCTCCGACAATGGAGTATCGTTTGGCTCGATATTGTTTTAGAATTTCTTCGCGATTAGGAAGTTCTGTTGTCAGTTTTTCTAAACGTGAGTAATTTTCATCGGAATAACTATAATTGCGTAAGTAATTTTCAATGATTCGATTTGTTACTTCGATACGAAGATCTAAATTTTTGAACTGTTCTTGTAGTAGATGCAATTGTTCTTCAGGTTCTTTGCTTTGTTGATTTAAATAGGTTGATATGTGCATCGGGCAGTCATAGAACATTTTCCAATAGGCAATATCACAAGTTTGTGGAACTGACGGCAACTCTAAATTTGTAGGAACTGTCCAATTGGGGATACGTGAATAGATGAACTTTAAATTGGAAACTGCACTTAAATATTCCATGTTTGCCCACTTTTCAATATATTCCTTTACCTTTTTATCTGGGGATGAGGAAGTGTTGATTTCTTGAGCTTTCTCTATGAAATTGGATAAAAAATGTTCCACTGTATCAGGCGAGGGCGTTGTTGTCCATAAATGCCGATTCTGTTTCTGACAATATTCCCTGAAATGTTGCAGAGCTTGGTTATTGTTGTCTTTTACAGAGAATTCTGATGTTGTATTGACAAAATTTATTGTCATACATACATTGGCTCCGGCTTCCAGATAGACGGGAGAGGAAAATTGCCATTTGTTTTCCTCTTCAACTACTCCCGCAAGTGTAAAGAAAGGAATTTTTTGTGTTGGTATTGTTACTCTGAAATGTCCGTTAGCGTCCGGTGTGATGGTGAAGTTGGTATCGCAACCTTGGAAGGATAAAGTGCTAACCTTACCAGCTTGAATATCTCCGGATAATGTGCAGATGGTTTTGTCCTGGCAGGCAAAGCTGCACAGGACAAGTAATGCTATAAGTAGTTTGTTCATGATTCTTATTTTTTGTACATGATACGTACCGGTTTATGGGCTATGTTCAAATAAGGCGAATCTCCTTCATTTTTGCCGGTATCGCTATTCAAGAGATAGAATGAGCCACTGAGTTCGTTTTTACTGTTGTCATTTACACCGACGTATAATTGTTCTTCATCTTCGCTGATTGAAAGAGCCGTAACTTCAGTGTTTGGTATTTCATTAAGGATTTTCCAGGGCTTTGTTGGAAAAGCCTGTGTAGCAAAAAACCATTGATAAATTTTGTTTCCCAATGCATAATACAGACAGCCTTGTTTGGGGCTTGTAACATGTGGTGTATGGGTATTGAAGTCGGTATCTCCCTCTATGATAGTGGGCATCTCTGGGGAAAAATTATACCATGAATAGGGGAGGGTCGTTTTCATGATTTTGCCATTCTTCTTGGTTAAAGTAATGAAGTTATTTGCATCTTTTTGAAAAAATGTGATAAATTCATGTTCGTTAAAATCAATATAGTAGTATGGGTCATTGGTCGTTGAGACGGAGTAGCCATCAAAGTTTACAATTGCATTATCTTTGTTATCCCAAAGAATAGTTGCTAGACTATAGCCGGCTGCATATACCATTGCTTTACTATAAGTGGAAAATAGTGAAGGGTGTGGAATAGTAACACCTTGTTGTTGTCCAAATTGATAAGCTTTGCCTCCGGTTGTTAAAACTACTCCGGGAGAAGGAAATTCTGTGACATGTTTTATTTCTGTCGGAATAAAGTCAGGATCATTGGGATTTTCCTCGATTCCTTCTAAACTTAGTAGTTTGCTATTGAATTTATAAATGGCTGGTGCGTCTGAAAAACTGATGTATAGATTGTTTTCGTAGACAGAACAATCAGTCGGATTGCTGGGAAATACAATGTCTGGATTGCTGGCAGCCAAGCAGTTGTTGACAAATTTCCTTCTTTTCCCTTCTGTGACATCTTTGTCGCTTAATTCGCGCATGAAAGAAAACATGGGAACTCCTTCGTTGGTTTCACTAAGGATAGCAATTCCTGTTTCATAAGCTGTTTTTACATTGATAATGAATTGATAAAAACAGCTTCCATGTTCGTTGCTGACTTTTATACGTGCCGGATGTGAACCTAGTTTAGAACCGACAAATTGAAGGGTTTCGCTTTCAGAATATACTTTGTAATTGACTTCCCAACAATATTTTAATGGAAGTTGTTCCTGAGTTTCAGATACTTTGTCTGCGATTGAAATAGTCAAAGTATCATTATAGTCAATGTTATAGACTTTTTGAATTTTTGTCGTATCTATAGAGATTTCTGAAATGATGGTTGTATCCAATGTTGTTTCATCTTCAAAGCAAGCTACCGTAGCTATAAGACAAAATAGTAAAAATATATATTTGAATGTTTTCATGGCGTTTGGTTTACATGTTGGGATATGGGAAAATAATACCTAGTTCAGGATGTTCTTCATTGAAGTATTTGTACAGAGGTAAAAAGATGTATTTTTTGAATGTATAATTATAGCCGGAGGTATAGTCTGTTCCTCCAAAGGTTTCTCGTTCCAAGTAGGTGCCGTATTTGTTTGTCATATCCTGATAAAACACCGGATTGGTCTCTTTTGTCTGTTGAAAAAATTCCATATACTTGCGGTAAACAAGAGGATTCCACGGTCCTAAAATACTTGATGGCCACTCGTTGCTATAATCGAGCCAGTTGCTGGGTTGTTTGACAATGTCGCTGAATGCAATGGTTATTTCATTTTTAGTTTTTGCTTCATTTTCTTGAATGGGGATAAAGTTGTTGTCTTTTACTAACCGTAATGTGACTTCCCATTCGTTTCCTTTTAGCTCGTCTCGTAGTAATGTTAAAGGAATAATTCCTGTAATAGAGTCGGCTGGAATGCTTAATTGTTTGGGCAAACGATAATGGACGTCTTCTGTCGCATCTGTTTTTTCTTTAACAATTTCAACGGTAAAAGTGCGATTTTCTTTGGATGGACTGCCAATAATCTGTATAGGTAGCTCTACAATGTGTTCTTTAATTTCAATAGGAACAAATGCAAAAGAGTAATTGACAGAATCCTGGGTAAAGTATATATTGATGACAGAATCATCAAAAAGCGGATAGTCAGTCTCGCTGCAGGAGGATAAATTTAGTATCGCACTTAATAATATGATTAGTGATGTTATTTTTTTCATGATGTTCATATTTAGTATCTATAATTGAATTCTTCTTCAGGAATATTGATCACGTATATGTTGTCGCTGGCAGGGGTATTTGTATTTATATCTAGATTCAAACGCTTCATGTTGAAAAAACTTTGGCCTTCTCCGATGAATTCTTTGTAGCGATCATCAGTAATCATAGGCAAGGTTAAATTATCAATGGGTGCAAGACCTCTACTGATTAGAATATCATTGAAATAGTCTTTTGCCTGATTGTCTCCATTCTGGAGAAGACATTCTGCAATGATATAGTACATTTCTGGTAGTCGGAGAAGATTGACACCTGGGATTTGATTTTCCGGACGTGAACCTCCTTCAAGCTGAATTTTGTCAGTGAGTTTAATGACTCTAAGTTTGTTTAATTGTTTAAACCAAGCCCCTTTACGAAAATCCGTATTTGAGTATATTTCATTAATGTCAATACGGGGAGTCATGCTATAGGTTGTGATATCGTATAAATCAGTTTTGCTTGTAGCGTATAAATCATTGGAATAGAGACCGAAGATAGTTTCTTTGTCTGAAAGGATTCCATTGTTGTCATCTCTGATTTCGGTTTTGTCTACTAATGAAAGACCGCTTTCTTTAATCACTTTATAGGCATAATAATATGCACTGTCTGTATTGCCAATAGTCATGTAGACGCGAGCCAAGGTGGCACGAGCTGCATATAGGTTGAAGTGAGTGTTCTGATTACGGAAGTAAGCATCGTTTTCTGTAGCCTGGTCATATAACTCCTGATTATCCAACAGACGTTCAGCTTCCCGCAATTCGCTGATGATTTTCTGTAATACTTGTTCTTTTGTTAGTAAATCAGATGGTTTTACAGAAAAGGCTGTGTTGTATACAATACCTTTCGTATCTGTTTTAGTTTCTTGTTTTGCAAATATACGCAAGAGGTCAAAATGCATGAATGCTCGCAAACCCAATGCTTCGCCTTTATAAATATCGTAGAATTTCAATGTTTCAGGAGATTGGTTTTCAAGATTAATCAATATGTTGTTTACATAAGAAATTTTCTGATACATACTGCTCCAAATGTCAAGGAATATTTTTTTTACATCGGTATTTTGGTAATAATTAAATTTTGCCAAATCGATGAGGGTTTTGTCTTCGGAAGGCTGAAAATATTGAGCCATTACGTCAAATACGCGATAGGTCATATTTCTGCCGTAAAGATTATTTTCTCGCATGCTTGCATAAACACCATACATTGCATTTTCAAATCCTTTGCGTTCGGTAAGAAGATCTTGCCCTAAAATTTCACCTTCCGGATGTACTTCTAGAAAATTATCGCAAGAGATGTTCGTTATGAGCAAACTCAGTATGATTGCTATGTTTTTAATTATTTTCATGATGTATATATTATTTAGAATGTGGTACTTAAAGTGAACTCAAATCCATTACCGTATAGATAGCTGGTTCCTCTCTCCATTTTGATATTGGAAAGGCGTAGCATGTCGGTCAGGTTAATTCCTACACGAAAATTTCTTACCAACAGTTTCTGGCAAATATGGGGAGCGAATTCGTATCCAAGATTAATGGAGCTGATAGTAAATATATTCTCTTTCTCTACAAAACGGTCTGTGTATTCCGGTAATGCGGACAGTTTGATGTCTCTGTATGCAGTAATGTCTCCTGGTTGACACCAGCGGTCATCAAAAGCTCGTTGGTCCACATTGGTCTTTCCGGAATTACCTTCTATGCGCGTTGCGCGGGTTAAGTTGTATGTATACCCTCCACATTTGAAAGTCCCCATTAGGTAGAGACTAAAACCTTTGTAAAAAAAATTGGTGGAAACTGTCCCTTGAAATTTGGGTTCTTGATCGCCAATAACTATTTTGTCTTCTGCTGAATATGTGAATGTACGTTCTCCATTGCGCTTAATAAATACTTCCTGCCCTGTTGCGGGGTCAATGCCGGCAGAGCGAACAACTTTGATTGCGCTTGTTGATTCGCCTTCTTCATATTGAGCCAAAGGACCATGATATTTGCTGGCAGGAGCATCGTTATTGGTTTTGTTTTGTTCTTCCAGTGCATTACTGATTTTTAAGATGCGGTTTTTGTTTGTTGAACCGTTCATGCTTAATTGCCACCAGAAATCATTGCGTTGGATTAGCATTCCGTCAATGGAGAATTCAAATCCCTTGTTTTCCATTTCTCCGATATTTTCCATTCCTTCTGTCACACCGGTTGACGGAGCTTTGCTGGCAGAAAGTACAAGGTCTTTTGTCTTTTTCAGATAATAGTCTACGGTTGCATTCAAACGACGGCCGAATAGGCTGACATCTGCTCCGATATTGTATGAGAACTCACGTTCCCATTTCAAATCTTCGTTGGCGATAGTTTGTGGAATTGCTCCGATGCCATTCAAATATTCCAGCTTGTTGTCATATTTGTACATAGTGATAGCTTGGAATGGTGCGAAGTTGGTCTTTCCAGTATAACCTACACTACCACGGATTTTCAATAGATCTAATTTGTCTGATTTTAAGAAATTTTCGTTGTGAAGGTTCCATCCGGCTCCTACCGACCAGAATTGTCCGAAACGTTGGTTGGCTCCAAATTTGGATGATCCTGAAAGACGGTATACAAAGTCTGCGTAGTATCGATTGTTGTACATATAGTTGCCGTTGGCAAAGAAACCGACTTCAGTACTCAAATCTTGTGAACCGCTAGGTTTTTGATTAGAATTAGTTGGGTATCCGTTGGCGTGTCCAATGAAGTTCAATTCGTCATCATAGAATCCAGATGCTTGTAATGTAGAATATTCGTATCTGTTTTTGCGAATTTCTCCACCTATAACGAGGCTGATCAAACTATTGTTTTTTGTCAGTTTATTGAATGATGCATTGATGTTTCCAGACCAATCAACACCTTTTTCATAGCTTTTGTCTAGGCGTCCTTTTTGAGTGATGTCTGTCTCTGTTTTGAATACTTCAGAATCCGGTGATATATAAATTTCTCCACCGCCTTCGGAAATTGATATGTTGAAATTACCTGCAATCCTGAATAAATCATTAATGTCCCAACGTACATCAGTAGTGTTGGAGAGAGATTTATTTGTTGTGGTGTTATAGTTTCCAAGTAAAACTTCTACCATGGGATTGTTATTATCCCAAGAAAGGTTGCGATTGGGTTCTCCATATTCATTAAAAATACGGTCGTATGGATTTTGATTAACCCAATTGCTAAAACTTCCATAAGGAGAGTCTTTGGTATCTGTTTCGTTATAGTTAGAGCGATTGGCAAATGTCAGTTTGTTAGCTATGTGATATTCCAGCTTAAAACCAAGACCATAGCGGCGGCGGTAGTCTTCTTTCATTACACCCTGTGTATTGTTGAATCGTCCGGACAGTTCATAACGGATGTTTGATGCACCTCCATAAATGCGGAGTGCATGGTCGTGAGAGAATGCCGTGCGAGCTGGTTGAGAAAGCCAGTCGGTATTTACGCCCCGAGCAACTTCTTTGTAGCGTTCGTTATAGAGCTGATCTAAACGGTATTGTTCTTCGCCTATATTGGAGTTCTCGCCTTGGACTGCCTGTGCTGTATAAAGGCCTGCTCTTCGTTCGTATTCAAGTTTTTCTCTGGCATCCAATACATCATAGTCTTTGAGATAAGGAAATTGAACATTGCCGGTGAAATTATAACTTACACGGATATTGCCCTCTGTTAATTTTTTGCGTTCAACGACAATGACTCCGTTAGCTGCGCGGCTACCATAAAGAGCTGTTGCTGATGCATCTTTCAGAACGGTGATATTGTCTATCTCATTCATATCAAGGTCGTAAAGCTCTTCCATACTGATTTCTACTCCGTCCAGAATGATTGTTGGTTGGTTTACTTGTCGGTTGGTTGCTGAGAATGAACTCATACCACGGAGTAGCAGTTCCGGAACATGATTCGGATTGGAGCCAAGATCGTTGCGTTCCACAAGGTTTAATCCAGGAGTCAGGGCACTGATTGCTGCAATGATATTGGTATTGGATACAGCCTTTAGTTCGTCGCTTTTGATTGTTTTGACTGCACCGGTATAGCTGTTTTTGGATTTTGTAAAGTAACCAGTTACGACTACTTCATCGATGGCTTTGACCTCTTCTTCCAGGCGTACAACCATCTCTTTGTTTGTCTGGATAGGGAGAGTTACAGCTTTATAGCCGACGAATGTGAAGGTTAGGTCTTTGATACTAGAAGGTAAATTTAAGGTGAAATTACCATCCTGGTCAGTTGCTGTTCCCATAACCGCTTGTCCGTTTGCAAGCGCAGCAATAGTGACTCCCGGCATTGGTTGGCCGCTTTTGGCATCAATGACTGTACCTTTTACTTTTTGCATGTTTTGCTCCTGTGGAATAGCAAGACGTGCTTTGACAATAATTGTGTTGTTCTGAATCTCGAAATCTAAATTTGTGTCTTTCAGACAAGTCTGCATGATTTCCTGAATGTCGGAACTTTGGATGTTGACATCAATAGGGGATACATTTTTCAGTAAATCATTACTGTAGATGATGTTATAACCGCTTTGTTGTTGTACCTGTTTCAGCACTTCAGTAAGTTGTGAATTGCGCACATTTAGTTGTACTTCTGTTTGTTGTGCACGCCCGGGAAGTGCATTTGCATTTAGTGCACATACCAGGCAAAAAATAGCCAGTAGCCTCATGGTTAGTCGTAGTTTTTTCATAATTTTGAATGTTAAATAATAAATTTCATCTGAGTTGTTTAACATCTAAAGCGGGATGCTGCCAACATTCCGCTTTTTCTGCTTTTTGTTGATTAGTTGTTCACTGTAATGTTATTTCCATGTATATTAAATTTTATGTTATATGATTTTTCTATCATTTTAAGGATTGTAGATATGTTGTCGAAGCGATTTACGTAGCCGGTAAAACGATACTCTTTTAATGCCTGATTTTGGTAGATTGTTTGCGTTCCATACCAACGGTCCAGTTGTTTCATTATCTCTTCAAGCGTTTCATTTTCAAATATGAAAACTCCTTTTGTCCAACCGATGAATGTTTGTGCATCGACTTTTTTTGTTGTCATTTGTCCGGTCGTTTTGGAGTATTGGTTCTGTTGGTTGGGAATCAATATGCACTCTTTTCCGCTAGTAGGAGTATGAGTCTTTACAGAACCTTCCGCTAGCGTGGTATAGATATTTGAGTCTGTAGGATATGCTTTGACATTGAATCTGGTCCCTAATACTTCTATTTCCATGGGGGAGGTTTTTACAATGAAGGGGTGTGCTTTATCTGGAGCAACTTCAAAATAGGCTTCTCCTTCCAGATAAACCTCTCTTGTGTTTCCTGTAAAGGTAGAGGGGAAACGTAAACGTGTGTCAGAGTTTAGCCATACTTTGGTTCCGTCTGCCAGGACAAGTTTGTATTCGCCGCCTACGGGAATAAAAATTGTTTGATAGTCTGTCTGTTTGGTGTGTTTGGTGCCGGACTGTTCAATCGTCAAGGTATTGTTTTGATTGTTAAGGATTATTGTCGTATCAATGGGATGTGAAAGTTCTTGCTGTTGGGTTAAATCTACTTGTTGTCCATTGGCCAGTAATAACACTGCTTTCGAACTTCCTGGTTGGGGAATCTCTACTGTTGCAAGCGGTAGGTTGGGTGTTGTCGGCTTTTGATGAGTTAGTAATAAAATGGTCAATATGACAGGCAATGCTAAGATAGCGGCATATTTCATCCAGCGTTGGATGGAATAATGTTTTTTGAATGGTATTCTGGTTTCTATTTTTTTCCAGTTGGCATCCCGGTTGATAATCGGTCTCTCTGAAGTATGGATTTTATTTTTTATGTATTTATTGTACAAAGAGTCATAGAACGCTTGATTGGTCGGATTTTCCAGCCAGGCGTTGAGCTCTTTTTCTTCCTCGGTCGTCAAGCCTTTTTGAAAGCTGCTGACGATGAGTCGTGATATGCGGAAGTGTTGATGTAAGTTTTCCATTTTCTCTTTGTTTTACATATCTATTACGACTCAATGATAAGGTAGGGTGAAAGGCTGATGAAAAAAAATAGAATTTACAGTGGAATAGCTCATATTCATATTAATTCTATATCAACTCTAAGTAAAATCCTTGATGAATCCTATATGAATCTTATATGAATGCTGTATGAATCCTATGTATATAGCTTATTTAATGGATTAATATAAGGTTGCTATAATATGTATATTGGAAGTGATATAGAGGCAATATGGTTGTTTTATAGGAATGTTTGGTAGAGAGACGTTTGAAAAGGAAAAATAGGACAGGCTAGATTGCAATTATTTGCACAAGAGCCATATAATAGTGCTGCCAAGTAAGGAAATATGTTCTTTCAGACGGCGATATGCAATCTTTTTTTGTGTTTTGACAGTATTTATGGAGATGCCCATTTGGGTTGCGATTTCTTCGTTGGACATCCCCTGCATGGCTAAATTAAAAATCTGTCTGCATTGGGTCGGGAGTTCTTGTTCCGTTGTTTGTAGAATTTGTGCAACTTCCTCTTCTATGACAAAATGTATGAATGTTTCTGAAGTTTCTATTTCTTGGAGCGCATGGATATTGTATGAATCTTTAATTTTTTCGTGTTTCAGAAAGTCGATGGCTGCATTATGGGCACAGATATATAAAAATGATTTTATATGTGCAGCAGATTGCATTTCTTCTCGATGGTTCCATAGGGAGATGAACGTTTCCTGAGCGATATCTTCAGCAGCCGGCATGTTGTTGATGAATCGGTTGGAAAACAGGCATATATTCTCAAATAGGCAGTCAAAGATTATTTTGAATGCTTTTTTATCTCCTTTTTGGAATAGTTTTATGTTTAGAGAAAACTCTTGATTCATGCATTTTATTTAATGCACAGACTTGCCTGTTGTGGGGGCAGGTCTGTGCATGAATATATCAAAGTTTGCTGATAATCTCTCGGAATAATGCAGTCATTCGAGGTTGGGCGGTATTGCCGATATCTTGAACTTCGGCATGGTTTGTTTTGATTAATTCCGGTGATGCGGTGCTGTTTGTGATGACAGACATTCCAAAACATTCCATACCCATGTGACGTGCAACAATGATTTCCGGTACGGTGGACATTCCAACTGCATCACCTCCGATTACACGAATCCAATTGTATTCTGCCGGTGTTTCAAATGAAGGTCCTTGCAGTCCGGCATACACTCCGTGTTGAAGTTTAATATCCAATTGTTGGGCACATTCATCTGCAATTTTGATGATACGGGGGCTGTAGGCATCTGTCATGCCTGGAAATCTCGGTCCCAGTTCGTCAAGGTTGCGTCCGCGTAGTGGATGTTCCGGGAATAAGTTGATATGGTCTGTAATTACCATCAAATCTCCGACCAAATAGTTCGTGTTGACACCTCCTGCGGCATTGGAAACGAACAGATGTTTCACTCCGACTTCATGTAATACACGCACAGGGAATGTGACCTCTGTCATTGGATACCCTTCGTAAAAGTGGAAACGTCCCTGCATGGCAATTACATTTTTACCGCCGAATTTACCAATCAGAAGGTTACCTTTGTGTCCTTGTACCGTAGAAACCGGAAAGTTGGGTATGGTGGAATAAGGAATGGTATGTTTTACCTCAATGGATTTTCCTAACTCTCCTAGTCCTGTGCCAAGAATAATACCGATGGTATATGCTTCATTGTCTAGAAAGTGCGAAATGTATTCCGCACTATTTTTGATTTTTTCGTACATATTCAAATATTTCGTTTATAAACAAATCTTTATCTTTAAGAAATTCCGGAACGACAGGGATATAATAGATGTGTTGTTTTAATTCTTCAGGGAGAGCGCAATCGCATAGGCGTGCTGCATCCTTCTCTGTCGTAAAGATGTATTTTTCTTCGTTATCTATTGCCTGGAATCTATTGGTTATATGCTGGATGTCTTTTGATGTAAAATGATGGTGGTCCGGATACTCCAAGGTGGAGATATTGGAGGTGAAGCGTTGCAGATATTCAACGTATGGAGCCGGTTGTGCTATGCCGGTCAGGCATAGTATGCTACTGCTCTTGCTTGGACTGATTGTCGGTTGTTCTTTAAAAATGGGAGTAATCTCTCCGTAACCGATAGAGGTGAAGAATAACTGTTGATAAGGTTTTATTTTCAGCCTTTTGTAACAGATACGGAGATCAATCGGATTCATTTGTTGCGGGCACTTGGTGACAATAAGGTAGTCTGCCCGTTTTAATGCATTAACACCTTCCCGTAATCGTCCGGCGGGTAACAGACTGTCTTCAGTGACCGGGTGGTTGAAATCTATCAGTACAATATTTTTGTCTGCCTGTACATAACGGTGTTGGAAGGCATCGTCCAAAATAATCACTTGGGGCGGATTGGGTAATGCCAATAGTTTTTCAATGCCACGCACGCGTTTGCTGTCGCAGGCAACCATGATATCTGGGAATTTCTTATGGATTTGTAGCGGTTCGTCTCCAATGTCTGAAGCTGTTGATTCTGGTGTCGCCATGATGAAGCCGGACGTATTGCGTTTATAACCTCTGCTTAGGCAGGCGACTCTGAATCTATGACGTAGCGTTTCGATAATGAGTTCTGTGTGTGGAGTCTTTCCGGTTCCTCCGACCGTGATATTGCCGACGCACAGAATGGGTATAGCAAATCGTTGTGATTTTAGTATAGATGTTTGGAACAAGAAATTTCTTATCCCTACACCAATTCCGTACAGAAAGCTGAACGGCAGCAGCAGAATGTTTTTTGTTGCCATGCGCTAGTGTTTGAATCAGTTAATAGTTAAGTTAAATGGAAGACGAGCAAGAATCCCTTGTTGGGAGGTGATTTCTTTTATCTCTTGCCAAGTAGAATAGAGTGGTCCCATTTCTTCTTGTAGCATTTGGGCTTTAATCCCTCCGCTTAATTGGTATAGTAGTTCTTCCATCGGATTTTTGAGAGTCGGATATTCAACTAGCATATATTGGTCAATCCCTGCTTTGTTGGCTGCAATACTGATAGCGTCTTCTAAGCCTCCCAATATGTCAACAAGCCCGATTTGTTGAGCATCTTCTCCTGTCCAAACACGTCCTTGTGCAATGGCATCAAGTTGATCATGAGTCATGTTGCGTCCAGCCATGACACGACTGAGGAATGTTTCATATCCTTGGTTGACATAGTTCTGCAGAACATTCTTTTCGTATGTACTTAAGGGGCGTGAACTGATAGGTATCGGCAGAGGATAGGTTCCGCCGAAATCACTATGTTTGTTGGTTTTTACAATATCGGAATGGATGCCTAACTTGTCTTGAATTAGTTTTTCGCCCGAGAAGAACATCCCGAAAATTCCGATAGAACCTGTTAAGGTTGTAGGTTCGGCAACAATTGTGTCTGCTGCACATGAAATATAGTAGCCGCCGGATGCTGCAACATCGCCCATGGAGACGATGACAGGTTTTTCTTGTTGGGCCAAATGGACTTCTCTCCATATGATATCGGAAGTAAGAGCACTGCCTCCCGGCGAGTTGACGCGTAGGACAATGGCTTTTATGTTGTTGTCTAAGCGTGCTTTGCGGATGCTTTTGGCAAGGTCCGGACCAATGGATTTGGGTGTTTGTGCCAATCCGATTTCTCCTTGTGCATAGACGATTGCTATTTCGTTGGAGTGATAGGGTTGGTTTTCAAATGCCGATATGGCATTTTGATAGTCTGTTAGTTGAACTTGGTGTAATCTTTGGTCTGGCTCTATTCCGCATGCTTTTTTGAGAAAGGTTAGCATTTGATCTTCATAAACCGCATTGTCAAAATATCCCCACGCTGTAAGTTGTTGGGTTGTATAAAAATCCAGTCGGTCGGTTAAGGCATTGATAGAGTCTGCCGGAATATTTCGGCTGGAGGAAATAGCCTTGACAATATTGTTCCAGGATGTACTTAGGTATTTTTTTATTTGTTCGCGGTTGGCTTCACTCATTTCCGTTGCAATAAACGGTTCTACTGCTGATTTGAATTTTCCGACTTTGACAATCTCCGGTTGAATGCCTAATTTTTCTAAAGTCTCTTTATAGAATGTGACGTTGCTACTCATTCCGGAGAGCGTAAGAGGTGTCTCTGGATTGACGAAGATGCTGTCAGCAACGGTTGCCAGGTAGTAACCTAACTGTGAATAGCCTAAGTTGGAATAGCTATAAATGAATTTGCCGCTCTCTTTGAATTTCTGTAGGGCATTGCGGATTTCCTGGGTTGTAGCCAAGGCTCCGAAAGTGCTCTGTATGTCGTTAATGTTGAGGTAGATTCCTTTGATATTCTCATCGAGTGCAGCATATTCTATGGAGGCTAGAATTTTGTTTAATCCTAGATTCGGTAGAGTGCTCATGGATAGAAAGTCTATGTTGTCAAATGGGTTGTCAGAAGCTCGGTCATTGATAGGTGATTCTAGCCGGATAGTCAACACGCTGTTTTTTTGTACAGAGACTGCTTGATTGGAAAATGTCAAGATGGCTCCAACTAAAATGAAAAATAGGATGAAAATAAAAATATTGACAACAAGAAATCCTGTAATAGTCGCTAATGTGTATTTTAGGAAACTTTTCATGGCAATGATAAAATTTTTTCCAAAAATAGCCATATAATTTCTTTATAACAAATATCTGCAGAGAGTTATTTGTGTATTGAAAGGTTTTTGTCTAATTTTGACGTTATGAACTAATACCGACGATATGAGTAAATTTATAATAACGGGAGGACGCCGCTTGAAAGGTGAACTTCGTCCGCAGGGAGCAAAGAATGAAGCATTACAAGTAATATGTGCTTGTTTGTTGACAAAAGAAAAAGTGACGCTTTCAAATGTTCCGGAAATTTTGGATGTAATGAAGCTGATTGAGTTGTTGAAAGGCATGGGAGTGAAGGTAGAGCATCCGGAGCATGGCACATTTATATTTCAAGCTTCTGACATAAATTTTGACTATTTCGAGAGTGAAGATTTTTATAATAAGGCAGTCAGCCTAAGGGGTTCTATTATGATTTTAGGGCCTCTGTTGGCAGTGTATGGTTTTGGTGTTATTCCTAAACCGGGAGGAGATAAAATCGGACGTCGTCGTTTGGATACTCATTTCCTGGGGTTTGAAAAATTGGGTGCTACATTTGATTATAATAGTACTGACGGCTATTTTAGAGCATCGGCAGAACGGTTGAAAGGATGTTATATGCTGTTGGATGAGGCATCCGTGACCGGTACGGCTAATATCATTATGGCAGCCGTATTGGCAGAAGGAGTCACTACTATTTATAATGCAGCTTGCGAGCCTTATATTCAGCAGTTGTGTACGATGCTGAATGCGATGGGGGCCAGAATATCGGGTATAGCTTCCAATTTGTTGACCATCGAGGGAGTGAAGGAATTAGGCGGGTGTTCTCATCGTTGTTTGCCGGATATGATAGAGGTGGGCAGTTATATTGGTTTGGCTGCCATGACACGTTCTGAGATAACAATTAAGGATGTAAATATCCGTCAGCTGGGAATTATTCCGGATGCTTTCCGTCGTTTGGGTATCAGGATAGAGGAACGGGGGGATGATTTGTATATTCCACGTCAGGAACACTATATGATAGAGGATTTTATTGATGGTTCTATATTGACGGTAGCAGATGCTCCATGGCCTGGCTTGACACCGGACTTATTGAGTGTGTTCTTGGTGGTGGCAACACAGGCTAAAGGCAGTGTGTTGATTCATCAGAAAATGTTTGAAAGTCGTCTGTTTTTTGTTGATAAGCTGATAGATATGGGCGCAAAGATTATATTATGCGATCCTCATCGTGCTACGGTGATAGGACAAAACCACGAGGCTCAGTTGCGTGCTACAAAAATGACTTCTCCCGATATTCGTGCGGGTATAGCTTTGTTGATAGCTGCACTTTCAGCGCAAGGAGTAAGTACGATTCATAACATAGACCAAATAGATCGTGGATACGAACATATCGATGAAAAATTGAATGCTATCGGAGCAGATATTGTGCGAGTAGAGTGATTTTTCTGGGATTATATCCTTTTGACAATAGAATGGTCCGGGCAAATAGAGAGCAGTTCCAGAACGCTTTTCTGTTTGCCTGGATGTATGAAATCAGGCATCACTTCAGCCAGAGGTGCAAGTACAAAATGCCGTTCGCATATGCGGGGATGTGGCACAGTCAATTCCGGGGTATTGATGATTTGTGAATCACAAAATAGGATGTCTATGTCAATAGGACGCGAAGTGTAACGGGGACCATTGGGATTACGTACCCGACCTAATTTTTTTTCCACTTCAAGACAGCGATGGAGAAAGTCCGATGGATTTAGCGGTGTTTCAAAAATGATTACTTGGTTTAAAAAATTTTCATCGGACTCAAAGCCCCAGGGTTCTGTTTCATAGAACGAGGACTGTTGAATGATTTCACCGGAAGCCGACAATAAATGTGCGGCTTCTTTGAGTAATTGATACTTATCTCCGGAGTTGCTGCCCAAGATGGTTGCTATCATTGATTTTGTTGCTTTTTGAAGTGTGGGCGGTTATTGTTGTTTGCTTTTTTCTGAAAGTTTTTATTGTTTGCCGGCTTGTTTGAACTGGGTTTGCTTTTCTTTTGTAGTAAATCTTTGGGATTGGAAAGAGTCATGCCTTCCGGTAGAATAAGTGTACTTCCATAAAGAGTATTGATGTCCTTGTATATTTGTTCATCTTCAACAGAGTCTTTATTCCAGGTGAGGAATGATTTCTTCATGTGGTTGGCGGTAAGCACGATGAGAGCTCTTTTGAGTTCGGGATTTTGCTGTTCGCGTATGGCTTCAATCAATTTTTCAGTCAGTTTGCCATAATGTTTGAATTTAATATTGTGATTATTATAAGGCAATCTGTCTGGCTTCTCCTGTAAAATATTGACAGAAGGTAGAGGATAAGGTGAATCAATGTCTAGCTTGAAATTGGACATGATAGCCAAATGATCCCATAACTTATGACGGAAATCCGGTACATCACGTAAGTGTGGGTATAGATTTCCCATGACATCAATGACAGTCTTGGCAGCACTGGTTCTCTCTGCACGATCTTCTATTGTGAGGAGAAAATCTACCATTTTTTGTATGTTACGACCATATTCAGGAAGTACTAGCTTCTTCTTTTGGGTATTATATTCAAATTCCATGAAAGGGTATATGTTTTTAACCAGGCACAACTTTTAGGCTAGAAAGCTATCGCCTTTGGTGTGAATTGTTCGGCAAAGATATGTATTTTAAATTATAAATAGTTGTGTCTAATCTTGTTGTGTAAATAGTTTTGCAAATTTTAACAATAATATGCGAGTTCCTCCTTCAGCAAAAGCTACTTTTGCTTTTTTCTGTACCCCCAAACCTTCTAGGCTAATAACTCGTCCGGCTCCGAATGTCGGGTGGAAAATAACCATGTCTGGCACCACAAGGTTGGAATCCATAGGGCGTAATTTGGCTCGATCAATAGGAGGAATATCAACGTTATTGCTTGAGTTGGCAAAAGAGGTAATGGGTTTACGGCTAGGTACAATCGGGCGGTTTTTCAGTTTGAATCCGGATGGTTCGTTACGTAGAGGTATGTGTCCGTCTAGGAATTCACTATCTATTTCGTCAATAAATCTTGAGGGACGCGAAGATGTAATTTGTCCGTTTTTATAGCGCGTCGTTGCATACGACAGACAGATACGTTTTTCTGCACGGGTGATAGCTACATAAAAAAGACGGCGTTCTTCCTCTAATGAAGCCGGTGTGCTGACACTTTGTTGTGCAGGGAAAAGCTCTTCCTCCATACCAGTGATAAATACGTTGGAAAACTCAAGTCCTTTGGATGCATGTATGGTCATGAGAGTTACTTTGTTGATATCGCTCTCTTTTTCTCCGTCTTGATCCGTCAAAAGGGCTACACCTTCTAGGAAGGCCGGAAGTTTGTCATCACGTCCTTCCTTGTAGGCTGTTTCGGAAAATTCCTTGATACCATTCAAAAGCTCCTGTATATTTTCTTTGCGGGATATACCTTCGGGGGTATCATCATTGGAAAGATCCTCTATGATGCCGGAGGAACGTGCAATGATGGTGGCTGCATCATAGGCATTTTCATTGGTAATGTATTCGCGGAATTGTTCTATGAGAGAACCGAATTTTCTCAGTTTTGCGAGAGTGCCTGCATTGAAGACAGGTGTCACCTTATCCAGATTGCATAGCACAGTCCAAAGACTTACTCGGTATTGGTTGGCAATTTCTTGTAATTTGTCAATAGTCGAATCTCCGATGCCTCGGCGAGGATAGTTGATGATGCGTTTAAAAGCCTCTTCGTCATTCTGATTGACCGTCAGTCGGAAATATGCAAGTAAATCTTTTACTTCTTTACGCTGATAGAATGATTGACCTCCATAAATTTTATAAGGAATATTACGTTTGCGTAGCGCTTCTTCCATAATTCGGGATTGCGCATTTGTACGGTAGAGGATAGCAAAGTCACTGAATGCCTGTTGTTGGTAATGAGCCAGACGGAATATTTCATTGGCAACTTGAAATCCTTCTTCTTTATCCGATAAAGCGCGCATCACTTTTATTTTTTCGCCTTCATCATTTTCTGAGAATGTGTGCTTCGGGATTTGTTCTTTGTTTTTACTGATGACGCTGTTGGCGGCGTCTACAATTGTTGTGGTAGAACGATAGTTCTGTTCCAGTTTGTATAATTTATAATCAGGATAGTCATTTTTGAAATTAAGGATATTCTCAATGCGGGCTCCACGAAACGAATATATGCTTTGAGCATCATCTCCTACAACACAGATATTGCGGTGTATTTCTGATAA
>CAJJNP010000034.1 GCA_905193145.1 uncultured Odoribacter sp.
CTTCGATTACTCTCGGATGAGAAGAAAGACCTAAATAGTTGTTTGCACAAAAGTTCAATACAGTTTCGCCTGTAGTTAATTTAATTTCTGCTCCCTGTGGAGTAGCAATCAGTCGCTCGGTCTTATATAAGCCGGCATCTTTGATAGACTGAATTTCAGTTTTTAAGAAATCTTGAAATTTTCCGTACATAACTGTAAGTTTATTGGTATTCTGACTTCAAAAGTATAATATTTTTATGAGATTGTTCGCATATTATGATTTTAATTTTGTGAAAAAGGGTGTGTTTTGCATGTATTGTATGTCGTATTAGGATAAAATTAAGAAATAATTGAGTTAATTTTAGTGTTTTGATTTGGAATATCGAAAATGATTAATACATTTGCTTTGAAATCTTCATGAAAAGATGAGGAAATGACCATATTCGGGCGTACGATGAAATGGTCATGCTTCAGATTAAAGAAACAAATAGTAAGTAAAATAAATATAATTTGTTTTTTTTTCTACGTGGGCTGGTGCGGATGCTTTTGGATGCCATAGGGAATATTGAAGGCATTTGTGATGTATTAACTATTAACTTAAACTAAAAACCTGTTATTTATGAAAAACAAACTGTTGCTTTTGCTTACATGCCTGTTGGTGGGTGTAGGCTTGCTGAATGCACAGACGAAGAGCGTCTCGGGACGCGTCTTGTCTGCGGAGAATGATGAACCGATTCCCGGTGCCACCATTTTGGTGAAGGGTACGTCTATCGGTGTGGCTTCTGATGATAAAGGGCGTTTTACGCTGAATGTGCCGGTATCTGCCACTACGCTGGTGGTTTCTTTTATGGGTATGGAAACGTTGGAGGTGGGTGTCAAGCCTGACCTGACTGTCCGTCTGAAGCCTGTGAACAAGAAGTTGGATGAGGTGATGGTGGTGGCTTACGGAACTGCCAAGAAATCGAGTTTTACAGGTGCTGCAGAGGTGATTAAGAACGAACAATTGGAAAAAATGAATGTCGTGTCCGTTACCAAGGCTTTGGAGGGTACATCTCCCGGTCTGCAGGTGATGGGCGGTACCGGTCAGCCGGGTTCGGGGGCATCGATACGTATTCGAGGTATCGGTTCGCTATCATCTTCTTCAGCACCGTTGTATGTGTTGAACGGTGCTGTCTTTGACGGAGATATCAGTGCTATTAATCCTGATGACATTGAATCGATATCAGTGTTGAAAGATGCGGCTTCGGCTGCTTTGTACGGAGCCCGTGGCGCAAATGGAGTCATTATGATACAGACCAAAAAGGGAAGTGCCGAAAAGTCAACCTTGAGTGTCAAGGCTGTATGGGGCTTCTCTTCTCGTGCGATTCCTGAGTATTCACGTATCGGTGTGAAGGATTATTACGAGACTGCATGGGAAGCCTATCGGAATGCATTGATTGCTGCAGGTAATTCTCCTGAGGAGTCGGCTGCTTATGCGGCTGCCAATCTTATCAACAAGCAGCTCGGCGGTTATAATAATTATAATGTGGCGGCGGACAAGCTGATAGGTGTAGACGGTAAGTTGGATCCTTCAGCACAGTTGCTTTATCATGATGATTGGGAGGATGCTTTGTTTCATACTGGATTGAAGCAGGATTATATGCTTTCCATGAGCGGCGGTTCCGGAAAGACAACCTATTATCTTTCGCTCGGATGGCTTGATGAGGAGGGAATCATGACCAGTACTGATTACCAGCGTTTTACAGCAAGAGCGAATATCAGCAATCAGTTTACCGATTGGTTCAATTTGGAGGGGAATTTGGGCTACACTAATAACAAAAGTAATTATATGATGCAGGCAGAGGGAACGTATGCCATCAATCCGTTCTATTATTCCCGTATGATTGCTCCGATATTCCCGATTTATAAGCGCGATGAACAAGGCAATTATATTTTGGATGAAGTAGGAGAGAAGGTTTTTGATTATGGAGAGACTCGTCCTTTTAACGGAAGGACCAATAATTTGGCTTCATTGATTCATGATGCTGTCAATAATCAGACTGATAATTTCAATATTAACATTACTGCCGGAACGAAATTCTTGCGTGATTTCACATTTAAGGTGAGTGGAAGTGCCGATATTGTAAACCGTCGTTATAACAGTATGTATAATAATGAGTTTGGAGATGCTGCCAATGTGGGTGGGCGTGCTGTTGTAGAGGCATTGAGAATGGAATCGCTTACATTCAACCAGATATTGAATTTTAATAAAGAAATTGGTCTGCACAATGTGGCTGCTATGGTGGGGCATGAAAGCTATCGATATACGAAGAAGAATGTTTATGCACGACGTACCGGTTTCCCATTGGCAATGTCTGGTGATCTGGCTTTTGGAGCGCAGTTGGAGGATGGTAACAGTAAAACAGATGAATATGCTGTGGAGGGTTGGTTCGGACAATTGAGTTATGATTTTGATAACCGTTATTATATTTCCGGTTCTTACCGCAGGGATGGAAGTTCACGCTTTTATAAAGATAGCCGTTGGGGAAATTTCTGGTCGGTGGGTGCATCCTGGAGAATTTCGCAGGAGTCCTTTATGAAAAATATCGGATGGATTGACAACTTGAAATTGAAAGTGTCGTATGGAGTGCAGGGGAATGACAATATACTTGTTGACGATTTTGCCAATTATTATGCATGGCAGAATTTCTTTGAAGCCTATGCCAATCATGATTATGCAGGAGCCATTCATTCGACACTGGGTAATATGGATTTGCATTGGGAGGAAAATTCCAATTTCAATGTCGGTCTTGAATTTGGTTTTTTGAACCGAATCCGTGGAGAGGTGGACTATTTTATCCGTAAGGGAGAAGATATGCTGTATGCCGTGCCTGTCCCTTTTTCTACAGGATTGTCTTCCATGACTCAGAATGCTGCATCGATGGACAATAAGGGGGTTGAGCTACAATTGTCTTTCGATATTTTTAAGGAAAGTGCGTTTAAGTGGACACTGGACTTTAATTTGACTCACTACAAGAATGAACTGACCAAACTGACTCAGGAGGAGGTATGGAATGGTACGGAAAAATGGGTGGAAGGAGGTTCTATTTATGATTTCTGGCTGGTAAAATGGGCGGGGGTAGATCCTGAAAACGGTGATGAATTGTGGTGGTATAAAAATAATGATACTTGGGAAAAGACAAATGATTATTCGCTGGTATCCAAAGATCCGAAGAACAAGCAGCATGTAGGTTCTGCCATACCTAAGGTATATGGTGGTTTTACCAATAATTTTTCATGGAAAGGATTGAACTTGTCGGTATTTTTCTCTTACTCGGCAGGTGGTAAGATGTATGATAGCAATTATCAATTGTTGATGCATGCGGGTGATTTGGGGAATGCCTGGCATAAGGATATTATGAAACGTTGGAGAAATCCTGGTGATGTGACTGATGTGCCGAGGGTTGAGAAGGGTAGCAGGGATATAGGACGTAGTAGTGACCGTTTTTTGAAGAATGCTTCTTATCTGTCTTTGCGTAATATTAACCTCTCTTATACGCTTCCTGTCGAGTGGAGCAGGCGCATGAAAATGTCTTCTGTCAAAGTTTTTGTGAGTGGGGATAATCTAGTGACATTCACGAAATTGAAAGGAATGGATCCGACTCAGGCGTTTTCCGGTGTCAGTGACAATACGTATGTACCGAATCGGGTGGTTTCTGTTGGCTTGAATATTAATTTCTAAATTAGATGATTATGAAAACATTGTATATATTGCCGTTGGTCTGGATGCTGGCATTTACATCCTGCAACAGTGATTTTTTGGATCGAGGTCCGTCGGATAAATATACGGATGATATGATGCTTACTTCAACGGATGGAGGATTGATGTTGCTGAACGGTACGTTGCGTCGTACTTATCTTGGTGTGGGTGATGCTTATGCCACTCAGGGACAATTCGGGCAGAAGGCTGTGGATATCATGACAGAAATGTTGTGTGAAGATTATTATACAGGAGACGGTCAATGGAATTATTATGAATCTTGGTATTCCTGGCAGTCACACAGAAGAGCGTCTGACGGGGACAATGAATTTGTGTGGATGTATTATTATGGTACGATTGATAATATGAATCTGTTGCTTTCTAATGTAGATGCCATGAAGGGGGAACAAGAAGAACGAGATAATCTTAAGGGACAGGCCTATGCTTTCCGTGCGCATAGTTATTTTAAGTTAGTGCAGCTTTATGCAGAACGTTATAAACCGGAAGGGAACAATACTCAGTTGGGAATTCCAATATATACGCATCCGACTAGAGTGGGAAATGCCCGCAGTACAGTAGAGGAAGTGTATGCTCGTATCAATACAGACCTTGATTCGGCAATGATGCTTTTAACCGGAGAACGTGAGCATATCAGTCATTTTAATTTGAATGTGGCGCAAGGGATTAAGGCCGAAGTACTGTTGACAATGGGGAAATATAAGGAGGCTGCTGAGATGGCGAATAAGGCGAGACAGGGTTTTAGCTTGATGTCTGCCGATTTGTTTGCATCCGGCTTTAACAGTGTGGCTAATCCGGAATGGATGTGGGGAGTGCAGATTAAGGCTGATCAGTCGACAATTTACGGTTCTTATTTTGCGCATACAGATCCTTGTTCGATAGGATATAATGAGATGGGCAATGAGAAGCGCATCAATTCGCAATTGTATGCGAAGATGGGTGATGATGATGTAAGAAAAATGGTGTGCATCGGTTCGGAAGTGGATACACTGTTTTGTGACAATGGCGGTTTTATAGTTCCTCCTTATACGGTTAATAAATTTCGTTTGCCGTCTTATGCCAATTGGTCCGGAGACTATTGCTATATGCGTGCAGCCGAAATGTATCTGATAGAAGCGGAGGGCCTGGCTCGCAGTGGTCAGGATGGAAAGGCTGCAGATGTATTGTATGAACTGGTGAAAGCCCGCGACCCGGAATATGAACGTCCCGCAGTGACCGGTGATGCCTTGGTGGAAGAGGTGATGTTGCAGCGTCGGTTGGAACTGTTGGGTGAAGGTTTCCGCTTTATGGATTTGAAGCGTCTGAATCTGCCGCTTGACCGTGCGGATAAGGGACACGACCCGACGTTCATCAAGCCTGCCAAGGTGGAGGCAGGAGACAGCCAGTGGCAGTTTCTGATACCGGAGCAGGAGATGAACTCTAATCCGAGCATGAAGCAGAATGATTGATTTTATATGGAAGCCGCCCCGTTCGGGCGGCTTTTTTCATAGTGCGGGTATGGATGTCTGTGTGTTAATTCGAGTTAAAATATAAACGGCTTGTTTGTAGATATTGATGATTTTGCGAATATTGCATCGTAGGTTATGCATTTGTTGGTTGTATGTATAGCCTCGATGTTTTTTTTTATTTTTAAAATTTCGACTTCGAACATAATTGTATCTGAGTATGGCATATGGGTTTGTGACGAATCATGTCAGATGGATGGTTCTGTTGGTGTTTTGTTTGATAACATTTTTTGTGAACAATTCTGTGTTGTTGCCGGACATAATGGAAGCCAGGAATATCGTTACTGCCCGTGAAATGGTGTATGACGGTAATTGGGTCGTGCCAACGATGAATGGTGAATTGAGGTTTGAAAAACCGCCGTTGCCGACATGGATTGCTGCGGTTGGCGAAATTCTTGCACCTGATAGTTTAGGTTTGCAGCGTGGACTGGCGGGTTTGGCAGCCCTTCTTTTGGTATTCTATTTCTATCGTTTTGTAAAAAGATTTTTAGGAATAGATCCCTTTGTATCTACGCTGATTTTGTGTACTTGCTATAATGTGATTCTGATGGGGCGAACGGCTTCGTGGGATGTCTATTGTCATGCATTTATGATGGGGGGAATATATCACTTGGCAGCGGCAATGACGGAGATTGATAGAAAATGGAAACACGGTATTATGGCCGGTATATTGGTGGGACTTTCTTTGATGAGTAAAGGTCCTGTGTCTGTTTATGCTCTCTTATTGCCATTTGTTATAGTGTTTGCTCTTGTTTTTAGGGAGAGGATTAAGATTTGTTGGACTGTTATAAGTGTAATGTGCATGATTGCATTGGTGGTAGGGGGATGGTGGCTTGTCTTTATTCATTTGTCATATCCGAATGAGCTGGCTGAGGTCGTGGAAAAGGAATCGACAGCCTGGATTAGTTATAATGTACGTCCATGGTATTATTATTGGAAGTTCTTTTTAGAATCGGGAGTATGGATTGTTTTATTGCTTACGGCTATAGTTTTGCCTGTTTGGAAAAGGCAATTAAGGCAAAATAAATGGTATTTGTTGCCGTTGTTGTGGATGTTGGTAGCACTTGTTCTGTTGTCTCTATTGCCGGAAAAGAAGATGAGATATGTTTTCCCATTGCTCATTCCTGCTAGTATGTTGATGGGATATCTGCTTGATTGGTGGAAAAAATATTTTGTTAGTGGTGCTGTGGAAAGGGCAGATTGTTTGATATTTCGTCTTAATGTTTGGCTTGTAGTGATAGCTGTGATGCTTTTACCGATTTTTGGTTGGGTATTTATGTTAAGTGTGGGGAAAATGACTTTTGGACTATGGCTTATAATGACTTGTACTTGTCTTGTCGTGGCTCTTGTGTTGATTTGGGCTGGTTTGCGATTGAGAATACAATATTTGGTGTATGCTGTGGCAATACTTTTTATGGTGTCAGAAGTGATATTGTTCCCTAGTCTTAAAAGTATTATTAATAATCCGGAAATGAAAAGTATAGCTTCGGTCCGAGAGATTGAAATATTGCACGATCTTCCTTTTTATCACGATGCCAGCGAGCCGTTGCGTATAGAATTAGTATATGCGGCACATAGGAAAATTCGTCCGATAGAAATGGATACGACATCATTAAAAGAGCATTCTCCAATGGTGTTGCTTACACATGAGCCTATAGAAGAGGTATTGGATGAGGATGTGATTAGGCGTGTCGATATTGAGCATGTGGGAGTATATGATGATAATCCGCGCCCGCGTTCTAATAAGAGATATGGCAAAGACTTTATATATCATGTGAATATATTAAATTATAGAGCAAAATAAGTGTGAGCATTTTGTTTTTCCGAAATAAACTTTATTTTTGCAGTGTATTTGAATAATATTTCTTCAGGGCAGGGTGTAAATCCCTACCGGCGGTGATAGTCCGCGACTCCCTTATGGGGACTGAATCGGTGAAATTCCGATACCGACGGTGACAGTCCGGATGATAGAAGAAATGTTGCATTGGCTTGGTAAATGCTACGTCTTTGTATATATGCCCTGAAGAGATTCAGGGCATTTTTATTATGGTGACAGAACAAGACATACATTTTATGCGCTACGCAATGAAATTGGCTGCGAGAGGGACGGGATGGGTGAATCCTAATCCGCTGGTAGGAGCCGTGATTGTACGTGACGGACGGATTATTGCTGAAGGATGGCATGAACGTTATGGCGGTCTGCATGCCGAGCGCAATGCTTTCAAAAATTGTCAAGAGGATACTGTTGGGGCTACAATGTATGTGACCTTGGAGCCTTGTTGCCATTATGGGAAAACGCCCCCTTGTACAGAAGCTGTTGTTGAACATGGGATTGCAAGAGTCGTTGTCGGGTTGACAGATCCAAATCCGTTGGTGGCAGGAAAGGGGATTGGCATTTTGCGGGAGGCTGGCATTGATGTGGAAGTTGGTGTTTGTAGTGAAGAATTGAAGGCTCAGAATCGGGTGTTTTTGAAATACATTCAAAATCGGATGCCTTGGGTGGTGATGAAGAGTGCTATGACATTGGATGGTAAGATAGCTGCGTATTCTGGTGATTCAAAATGGGTGACAGGCGAGCCGGCACGTATGAGAGTGCAGGAGATGCGTCGAACATATATGGGGATTATGGTGGGGTCTGGGACTGTTGTTGCAGACAATCCGATGTTGAATTGCCGATTGGAAGGAGAGGTTCGCCAACCTGTGCGGATTGTTGTAGATAGCGGAGCTCGTGTCGGAATGGATAGCAAGTTGGTGACAACAGCTGTCACTTATCGGACGATTGTGGCACATACAGCAACTGCCGATCCGGATAAGTTACGGATGCTGTCGGCATGTGGTGTGGAAACGTTGTTGTGTAGAGAACAGAATGGGCATGTGGATTGCGTAGATATGCTGTCGAAGTTGGGTGGAATGGGTATCGACTCCATTTTTTTGGAGGGAGGAGGTCAACTGAACGAGACATTTTTACGTAATGGTTTGATCGATGAGGTATATGCTTTTGTCGCTCCTAAGTTGGTGGGAGGAAAGGAAGCTAAAACTCCTGTAGAGGGACAGGGGTTTGCGCGGATGTCGGAGGCTGTAGAGTTGAAAAATGTGGAGGTGGAAATGGTAGGAAAGGATGTATTGATTCATGGGTTAATCGAAAGATGATATGTTTACTGGAATTATAGAAGAAATAGGTAAGATAAAGGCGATATGTCGGGGAAGTAAGAGCGTTGAACTTGAAATTGAGGCAACAAAGGTTTTGGAAGGTACCCGTGTGGGGGATAGTATTGCAACGAATGGAGTTTGTCTGACTGTAACAAAATTGGGGAGCAATCAATTTTCGGCTGATGTGATGCCGGAGACAATGCATCGTTCTAGTTTGGGGATTTTGAAGCCTGGTGATCATGTGAATCTTGAGAGGGCTTTGTGTCTGAACAGTCGTTTGGGTGGACATTTGGTGGCTGGGCATGTGGATGGTGTCGGGAAAATTGTTGACAAAAAACGGGATGACAATGCCATTTGGTTGACTGTATCTGCTTCGTCTGATATATTGCACTACATCATAGAAAAAGGATCGATTACGATTGATGGAGTGAGTTTGACTGTGGCATATGTGGACAGATCGGTATTTAAAGTGTCAATCATTCCTCATACGCAGGAGGAAACAACTCTGATATCCAAACGAGTAGGTGCTGTCGTTAATTTAGAGAATGATATGATAGCCAAGTATGTCGAAAAATTGTTGGGTGCTCATAAGCCTGAAGGAGGATTGAGCCTTGAATTTTTGCAGGCAAATGGTTTTTGAATATAGAAAAAGTAAAATGTAAAAAAATAATAGAAATGGAAGATTTTAAGTTTAGTACGATAGAGGAGGCTATTGCCGATTTGCGTGCCGGCAAGATGATTATTGCAGTGGATGATCCGGACCGGGAGAATGAAGGCGATTTGATATGTGCAGCAGAGCATGCGACACTTGAGAATGTTAATTTTATGGCTTCTTATGCCAAAGGGTTGATTTGTATGCCGATGAGCCGGGAGTTGACTTCTAAGTTAGGGTTGGAGCAGATGGTTACGAATAATACGGATAATCATTGTACTGCATTTACTGTTTCTATCGACCATATTTCAACAACTACCGGTATTTCAGCACTAGAGCGTTCGGTAACTGCGATGAAGTGTGTAGAAGATGGTGCGAAACCTACCGATTTCCGTCGTCCGGGACATATGTTTCCCTTAGAGGCGAAGAGCGGAGGAGTGTTGGAACGTATGGGACACACCGAGGCTACTGTTGATTTAATGCGTATTGCTCATTTGAAAGAATGTGGTTTGTGTTGTGAAATTATGCGTGAGGACGGGACGATGATGCGTACTCCGGAGTTGCAGGAATTTGCCCGGAAATATGGCATGAAGATGATAACAATTGCCGATTTGATTAATTATCGCCGCCGTACGGAGATTTTGGTTGAGCGTGTGACAGAGGCTGAGATGCCAACAAAATATGGCACGTTCAAGGCTTACGGATATGTGAATAAAATTACAGGAGAGCATCATGTGGCTCTTGTAAAGGGCGATATTGCTAATGGCGAGCCGGTATTGTGTCGTGTGCATTCAGAGTGTTTGACTGGTGATGCTTTTGGATCTTTGCGTTGTGATTGTGGAGAACAATTGGCAGAGGCTTTACGTCGGATCGAAAAGGCTGGACGTGGAGTGTTATTATATATGCGTCAAGAAGGTAGAGGTATTGGCTTGATAAATAAATTGAAGGCATACCATTTGCAGGATGGCGGCATGGATACTGTGGAGGCGAATCTGGCTCTTGGGTTTAAGGCGGATTTGAGAGAATATGGTACGGGTGCTGAAATTTTAGCTGATTTGGGTGTGAAGAAGATGATTCTTATGACTAATAACCCATTGAAAATTAAAGGGCTGGATGGCTTTGGACTAGAGGTCGTTGGTAGGGAGCCAATAGAGATGACTTGCAATGAGAAAAATGAGTTCTATATGTACACTAAGTATAAAAAGATGGGACATATTTTGCATGTTCGTTCTGGAGAAGAGATTAAAAAGGAACAAGATAAATTGAATAAATAAGATAAGAAATTATGAATAAACTGGAAGGTAAATTATTGGCTGAAGGACAGCGGGTAGGTATTGTTGCAGCTCGTTTTAATGAGTTTATTACGTCTAAACTGTTGGGAGGAGCTATTGACTCATTCTTGCGTCATGGAGGTGATGACAGTAATATTGATGTAGCTTGGGTGCCGGGAGCATTTGAAGTGCCTCTTGTAGCAAAGAAAATGGCTGAAAGTGGAAAATATGACGCTGTTGTTTGTTTGGGTGCTGTGATTCGTGGAGCAACACCTCATTTTGATATGGTGGCTAATGAGGCTACCAAAGGAATTGCCAATGTGAGTCTGCAGACCGGAGTGCCTGTGATTTTCGGTATATTGACGACGGATTCTATTGAACAGGCAGTGGAAAGAGCTGGTACAAAGGCTGGAAATAAAGGTTTTGATGCAATGACTACTGCTGTGGAAATGGTAAACCTTTTGAAGGCTATTTGATTTTTCAGATATTTGAAAAGGGCAGTTATGGTTACATGGCTGCCCTTTTTTTTATGGTTATTCTTCGGTGATGACTGAAAATTCTCCAATTCCGGCTTGTGTACGTAGGTCTGCAATGGATAGCGCAACAAAGCGTATTTCCTGACCGCTGATGGCAGGAAAGCGGATGATTTGTTCTATCGGATTAGCTTTGATGTTAGAGAATTCTCCTTCTGTGATGAATTTTCCATCTATATATAATTGGTAGTAGAAAATATAGCCTCCTGCATCTCTTTGTTGGTTGGGAGTGTAGCGAAAACCGGATAAAGAACGTTTTTTATCTAGACGTATTACCAATTCCTGTTTATCACGGGGAAGATAGATAGCGCTATATCCGTTGCCGTCCAATATTGCTCGTGCTTTTTCGCTTTCAGGATAAATGATTTGATAGGCTGTTGCAGGAATGTCAAAAGTTTCTGTGGTAACAGGGCTGCTTTTTTCTGTTATCGGGTCGTATGACATGGCTTTGACAGTTCCTTTATATGCAAAAGAAAAGGGTTCCTTGTAGATCGGAGATGATAAGGATGGTTCTGTACCATCTGTGGTATAGTGGATTACAGCTCCATGGTCTCCTCGGCGGATGGTGACCATATTATTATCGTTGCGGATGATACGGGGCTCTGTTACTAGGGCTGGAGCCAAATAAGCTTCTACGTTATTTATGCATAAAGGACCTCGTGAATCAGTGAAATTGATACGGATTTTTTCAGCATTTACAGTTTGAAAGCGGACAATGCGTTTATAGCCGATTGTTGTGGTAGAGTCTACGCTTTTTATCGGGAACCATTGGCCGTTGTGTTCAACTTCGATATCAAATGTTCTGACCCGTTGTCCTAAAGGAATGTATTCTTGTAAGATTAGGCGGTTCAGTGTTGTAGGTTGCTTTAGGGTGAATGTGAGAGATCCTCCTGGAATGTCATCGGGTGTAGCCCAATAACTATCCCAATTATTGTCTGTCACGAATTCTGCTTTGTATTCATTGCTTCTAGTTTGGGAAGCTTCTACATGGCAATCTTTTAAGAGATTGTCTTTGAATGAATTTTGTATTGTATGATACCATTCAATGGCGCGTGTTGAATCTGCTGGACTGATCTTACCGTTAAGTGCTATGGGAAAATTCAACAATAAGTTAGCATTGTGTCCAACGCTTTGATAATATAGTTCAACCATTCTAGCCAAAGATTTCAGTTGGTGATCTTCTCTGGGATGGTAAAACCATCCTGGTCGAATAGAGACATCACATTCTCCACCGAGCCACATGTCTCCGTTTTCATCTCCCCATACGCTATGGCGGTAATTAGGAGTATTGGGCTCTGGCGTAAAGATACTCCATTGAGTCGCTCCGGCGCGTCCTTCTTCGTTTCCGATCCAGCGGATATCAGGAACAGTTCCGCCAAAAATGATGATATCAGGGTGGTGTGCTTTGATGGTATCCCGTGCTCTTTCATATTGGTAATATGTTTTTGCATCTATCGAGCGGACACCTTCTTTTCCTCCATACCAGCCGTTGCCGCCGTTGGCTCCATCAAACCAATATTCGAAAAGAGAACCGTAGTTGGTCACCAGTTCGTGCATTTGTGTATGGAATTTCTCAACGTATTTAGGAGTGCCGTAATGTACACAATTCCGATCCCAGGGGGAAAGGTAGAGACCGAACTTTAATCCGTGTCGCTTGCAGGCATCGGATAGTTCTTTAACCATATCTCCCTTGCCGTTTTTCCAAGGAGAGTTTTTTACACTATAGTCTGTTGTTTTGGTGGGCCATAGGCAAAAACCATCGTGATGTTTAGCTGTTAAAATTACACCTTTTAAACCTGCGGCTTTGATCGTTTGCACCCACTGCTCGCAATCCAAGTCGGTAGGATTAAATGTGGATGCTGGGGTAAATCCATAGCCCCATTCCAAGTCATTAAAGGTGTTTAATCCAAAATGAACAAAAGCATAGGTTTCAAGTTTATGCCATGCAATTTGTGCAGGTGTCGGTATGGGAAAGATTGGTTCTGGAGGTGGAATATTACTACATAATAATAAAGGCAATAACCACAAGTAACGTAGTTTGAAATGTCTTTTCATATAATAGGATTTTGCATGAATTGACAAAGATAGTGAATTTAGAGAATTGTTCAAAATAGAATTAGGCGAGACTGTAAATAAAAAAAGCACCTTGATAGGTGCTTTTGTGAGCGGAAAACGGGACTCAAACCCGCGACCCCCAGCTTGGAAGGCTAGTGCTCTATCGACTGAGCTATTTCCGCAATTTGGTGAGTGGGCAGTGATGGATTCGAACCACCGAAGGCTACGCCAGCTGAGTTACAGTCAGCCCCATTTGGCCACTCTGGTAACTGCCCATGCTTTAAAGAACTATTCTTTTTTCTTTTGCGATTGCAAAGGTATGATTTTTTATAATAGCAGCAAAATAAAATCGCTGTTTTTTATGAAAATATTTTATTTTATATTGTAAATCAATTCGATAATTTTGGTGGTGCTATCTGTATCATTGTATCGAATGATGATTTTTGTGTTTTTTTCGATTTTTGTGAGAATAGGATGTAGACGAAATGACACGATTCCTAGCATTGTTTTGGTTCGTTCGTCATCAAAATCGTTGTGGCGGAATTCGAATTCCAATAGCTCATCTTTTGCTGAGCGTTGTAATAGATTGACCATATGTCGTTTGGTGTCTCCTACAAATGCAAATTCAAAGTTTAGAAAGCTATGTGCTAACCAGGCATTTGTAAGCATTACCGGTGCATGTCCAGCACTATCAGTGTTGGGTAAATAAGGCAGAACATCTTTTGTGAGAATTGTATCTAGTGTGATGAGGTTGACTTGGCTGCATGAAGGAGTTTCGTTTAAAATCGTAAATATCGATTGTACTCTTGTGCTGTCTCGAAAGCGTTCCAATTGGGTAAAACCTTCTTGAGGGATAATAGTATGTCCATCATCTAAAATAATAGAATATTGTGAACCATTTTCGCACTTGATCATTCCATAACCTTCATAAACATCCTCTTTGTCATTATTGCAAGCATTCAACGTAATTATTCCCAAGATGAATAAAGCGGCGCTGATAAAGGTGAAACTGAATTTTTTTTCCATTTTTATTACTTGTTACTTCCATTAATCTAGATGCAATAATACAAAAAAGGTTGCGTTTTTTCTGTGTGAATAAAATAAAAGTTGGTTAATGTTTTTAGATACATTAACCAACTGTCAATAAATGTCTTTAATATAATTTTTTTCGTAGGGAGAAGATAAATTCCAATCCTCCGTCTTTCCGGTTTTTTGCTGAGATTTGCCCTTTGTGAAAAAGGATGGCATTTTTGACAATAGATAATCCAAGGCCAGAACCTCCATTTTTTCGACTTCGTCCTGGGTTGACCCGATAGAATCGATCGAAAATGCGTGTAAGATGTTCCTCTTCTATCCCTCGTCCTGTGTCATAGTAGGAAAAATAGTAGTATTCACTGTCTTCTGTGTAGGTTTCTATGTGGATAGTTACATTGTCTCCGGCATAGCTGATGGTGTTGTCAATCAGATTTCGGAATATAGAATAGAGCAATGTATGATTACCTTCGATTTCTACTTTTGACGAAACACAGTTTTCTAAAATGATTCCGGCATGTTTTAAAGGAACTTCCAAGTCAGTTGTCACCTCGTTGACTGTGTCATAAATGTTGATATTTTCTTTGGTGAACAATTCTGAAGCCTCTTCTGTTTTAGTGATTAGCGCTACATCTCGGATAAGGTCGGAAAGGCGTAATACTTGAGTGTAAGCTCGTTCTAAAAAGAATTTTTGTTTGTCAGGAGTCAAATTGCTTTGCTCTAAAATGGTTTCGATGTAACCTCTGATACTACTGACTGGTGTTTTTAATTCATGTGCTATGTTGTTGGTCATCTCTTGTTTTAGTAGGCGGTTTTTTTCAGATGAGGAGATGTTATTAAGTAATATTTCATAGCTGTTGTCATTAAATATCAGTAATTTCACTGCAAAATGTTTGCCGTTTTTGCTGATTTTTCCTTGCCAAATTGGGATGCTGTTGCCTTGCGGATTGACAGGCGTATTGTTTTGTAAAAATATTTTCACTTCTTTGAATTCTGGAAGAGAAAATATAGAATCGACATCAAAAATTGGTTCGTCGCTGATGGTATTCAGATATTGGATAAAGTGCGTATTGGCATATATCTTTTTATTGTCAGCAGCGAAAATACAGATTCCTTCGTCTGAATGATGGAAGTGGCGAATGATTTTTTCTTTTTCCATCTTCAGTTGGTTTTTATTTTCTTCCAACATTTTATAGTTGGCAATGATTTTGTTACCTATTTCGCCCAATTCTGTCTCTGGAAACTTTATTTGGTCGTAATCAGGAACTTGATTTTCTGCAGATTGTATGAAATCATTCAAGCCGCTGACTGCTTTCCCAAATCGGTCTGCCAGGTATAGCAAGGAAACTAATGCTGAGAAAAATAGCAGTAGGATGAAATAAGTGAATATATCATCGGCTTTTAGTATATTTTGTACACTGCTGTCGTATGGCATGGCAACACGGACAAAATAGGGAGAGAAAAAGCGGGCATAGTAGAAATAATTCGCTCCAGTAGTGGCTGATTGGCGAATATTGGATCCATTACCGTTACTAAGTGATTTGACAATTTCAGGTCTATCAAGATGGTTTTCCACTTCGTGTATACTATCTACATCGTTGTCAAATAGTACGCAGCCATCTCGGTCGATGATTGTGACGCGTAGTTCTTTGGGTAAAAGAGGAAGTACATAGTTGAGGGAGTCAATGTGTCCACTAGTTAAAAGCTGGTGATATTGAATATACCCTGCAATAACTTTGGAATAAGCTTCCATGCCTGTTTTAAAGCTGTCAGCTTTGTATGTTTTTTCTCTATTTTGTTGTACAGCAACAATGATGATGGTGAAGATTGAAAATACCAGCAAAAAATAGAGAAATATCTTTTTTTTATAAGTCAGGTGCATAATGAAACAGATTTAGCTTTCTAAACAATAACCATATCCTGAACGGTTGGCGATATGCTTGCCAAAGTCTCCTAATTTTTTACGAAGGCGGGTGATGTGTACATCGACGGTACGTTCAAGTACATATCCGTCTTCTTGCCATACTTTGCCGAGGATATCTTCTCTTGAAAAAATACGATTGGGAGCTTTGGCTAGCATAGTAAGAATTTCAAGTTCTTTTTTGGTTAATAGAATAGGCTTTTCTTTTAAAAATACATTTTTACCATTAAGGTCTATAGTCAAATCTCCGATTTCTATGGTATTTTTTTGTTCTGGAATATCTTGACTGCCGACACGTTTTAAAACAGCTTTGACACGGGCGGTGACCTCTTTGATGGAGAATGGTTTGGAAATATAGTCATCTCCTCCTATGCTGAATCCGGTCAACATATCATTTTCCGTATCTTTAGCTGTAAGAAAGATAATCGGAATATTACGGTGGAGTTCTTTTCTGACTTTTTCAGCCATTTTGAAGCCTGACATGCCTTCCATCATGACATCTAATAATATCAACTCATGATCGTCCCGAAGAATTTTTAAAGCTTCTTCCGCCGAATTGGCTATATCCACTATAAAACCTTCACTTTCCAGGTTGAATTGGAGAATTTCGCACAAGTCCTCTTCGTCGTCTACTACCAAGATTTTATTTTTATCCATGGATTTGAATTTTAATAGGTCTTAGAATATTTATTAATTTGTTATCCTTCACTGCCGGCTTCCAGAACCTCATCTTTATTGGGGTTGTCCCAGTGCTTGATGTTTTTACCTTCAACCAAATAAATGGCTGCTTCTGCAATGTTGGTGGCATTGTCTCCTATACGTTCCATGTTATATGACATTCCGTTCACAGAAAGAATATCTGTCATGTTTTGGGCTGTCAGAGTTCTTTCTGAATATTGCGAACGTAGACTGTCACAGATAGCATGGTGCAGTTGGTCTACTTGGTGGTCCATTTCAATGGTTTCTCTTGCCAGTTGTATATCTGCACATGTGAAAGCAAATATAGCATTTTGTGTCATATTTCCTGTCAAAGCGAGCATTTTTAAGAATTTTGGTTTATAAATCTCGAAAACTTCCCCTTGTAGATCTACTTTTAGTAAGTATTTAGCAATGTTAAGTATCAAGTCTCCAATTCGTTCAAGATAAGCAGTCATGTCGTAATAGGAAATGATCATCCTTAGATTTGTGGCTCGAGGACTGTAGAGCACAATCGTATTAATCACTTCGTTTCGAATCTTTACTTCCAGACTGTCAATAATGTGTTCATCGTTATTGATTTCAGTATATAAGGCATTGTCCTTGTTGTTTTCTAATAGTTGTTTTATATTTTCTTGTTGCCGGAGAACAACTTTGGCCAATACTTGAAAGTCGGCGGTTATTCTGCTGAGCATTTTTTCTTGTAATCCACTCATAATATATTATTTTTTAATTATTTTTTTTGTTATCCGAATTGTCCTGTCAGATATTCTTCTGTGCGCTTGTCTTTGGGGGTAGTAAACATTGTTTGTGTCTGGTCGTACTCTATTAATTCTCCTAAATACATGAACATGGAATAATCAGAGATTCGTGCGGCTTGAGACATATTGTGCGTGACAATCACAATCGTAAATTCTTTTTTTAATTCAAGTAATAGTTCTTCAATCCGATTGGTTGCAATGGGGTCTAGAGCTGAGGTTGGTTCATCCATTAACAGGACTTCCGGTTTGAGAGCTAAGGCGCGGGCTATGCATAAGCGTTGTTGTTGTCCACCAGAAAGGAAGGTCCCTTTTTTATAAAGAGAGTCTTTTACTTCGTTCCAAAGGCCGACATTGGTTAGACATGTCTCAACAATTTCATCTTTTTCTTTTTTTGATAAACGGATACCGTTCAATTTATATCCTGCGATGACGTTGTCGTAGATGCTCATTGTGGGGAATGGATTAGGGCGTTGAAATACCATTCCTGCCATTCGTCTGACTTCCATTGGATTCATTTTTAAGATGTTTTGATTGTCCAATAGAATTTCGCCTGTGATCTGAATATCCGGGTATAGTTCATGCATACGGTTGATGGCTCGAAGTAAAGTGCTTTTGCCGCAGCCTGAAGGACCCATGATGGCCGTGATATTGTTTTTTTCGATTTTTGCATTCACTCCATTAACTGCGTTTTTTCCAGGGGTGTAAGAGATGCAAACGTCTTTTAGTTGTAGTATTGGATTTTCTATCATAATTCAAATGGTAACGTCTGTCATTTATTGTTGTCTATTATCCGATTCTCCATTTTTGAGCAATCTTTTTAGCAATGATGTTTGATACTAGAATCAGCATTAATAAAAATAGCGATGAGCTCCATATCATGTCAATTAAATTAGGATCGTTATAGAATTCCCAAATCAGTAGTGGGACAGCGCTGGTCGGATGAGTAACATCCCAATTTACAACTGTGCTACCCAAAGCTGTAAGCATCAATGGTGCTGTCTCTCCCATAACACGAGAAATAGCTAGTAAAATACCGGTAAATAGACCTCCGAATGCTGATGGAACTAATATTTTTAGTACAACACTAGTGTAGGAGGCCCCAAGGGCAAGGCCTGCTTCTTTTAGGCTTCCGGGTAGCATTTTCAGTGTTTCTTCAGTTGAACGTATGATTAAAGGAAGCATCATTATGGCTAGAGCAACACTACCTGCCAGTGCGGAGTAACTGCCCAATGGTTTTACAACCCACGCATAGGCAATGATTCCAATGACAATGGAAGGGGTGCCTTGTAATAAATCTGTCAGAAAGCGGGCAATATGAGAGAATGTTGCTTTCGGTTTCTCTGCTAAATAAATGCCGCCCATAATGCCGACAGGAATGGCAATAATGGCTGCGATAATCACCATTAATAATGTGCCGGCAATGCCATTGGCAATACCTCCGGGTATGAGCTCTCCTGTGCTTTTGGCCAACATGGCATCCAGAGTGCTGGGGGCTGTTTCTGAAAAGAAACTGAGATTGATTTGTCTGTATCCTTTCTTGACAACTTCCCAAATAATTACAATTAATGGAATAGCAGTCATTGAGGATAGAACGCAAATCGTCCAAAAGAAAATTCTGTCTTTTAATATTCTGTAATTCATACTTTAACTCAGTTTTTTCATAATCATCTTACCGATGAAGTTAATGACTGCTGTAATCAGAAATAATAGTAAACCGATAGCAATCAAAGAACTTAATTTTAGGCCATCTGCTTCGCCGAATTGATTGGCGATGACACTTGCCATAGTGTTACCAGTTGCTGTTAAGGAATGTGGCAGGTTGTTGGTGTTTCCTATTAGCATAGTCACAGCCATCGTTTCTCCCAAGGCACGCCCTAAGGCTAGTATGTAGCTGGCAAATATTCCTGATCCTGATACGGGGAATATGACCCTGCGGACAACATCCAGCCTAGTGCCTCCTAAACTGTAAGCACCTTCTTTCAGTTCTTTAGGAACCATAGAGATGAATTCTGAGCTAAGAGAAGCGGCATAAGGAATTATCATGATTGCCAATACAATGGAGGAGGTTAAAATTCCAAATCCTTGTTCAGATAGATTCATGTCTATCAAAATGGGGCGCAAGGTATAGAACCCCCATAAACCATAAACGATGGAAGGGATTCCGGCTAATAGGTCTATGATGGAGCCGATGATGGTGGCTGCACGGGTTCCGCGGAAATATTCGCCAGTGAAGAGGGCTACCGGCAAAGAAAATGGAATGCAGATAAGTAGAGCCAAGAAGGATGTCATGACGGTCCCGACGATGAACGATAGAGCTCCATAGTGTTCACTGCCCGCTGTCGGATCCCATTCAGGAGAACTGATAAAGCTGAGGAAACCAAAGGTTTCAAAGGCTGGTATCGCACCATTTATAAGTGAGAATACCATGCCTCCGCATATCAATAATACGAGTAGCGAACAGAGAAACAATAGCCGTTTGAATATAAAATCACGCATGACAATAGATGCTTAAAGCGATACTGTATAGTCTTATTTTAAAATGTTTTGCCCTTTATAGGTGATGCTTTTCAGTAGGTTCTTTGCATTTGTCACAGCTGAGGCTGGCAGGGGAGAATAATGGACGTGTGTTGTTAATTCTTGTGCCTGTGGGTCGGTCATCCAGTTCAATAATTGGATAGTTGCCTTGGCTTGTTTTTCAGTCCGTTCTCCATATGCCTGTTCTTTGTAGAGGATGATCCAGGTGAAGCAACTGATAGGATAAGCATCAGCAGCTTCTGGATTGGTTATCATAGTCCGTGTGTCTGCTGGGATTTCGTTGGCAGCAGCGGAAATACTCTCTGTTGAAGGGGTAATAAAATTACCGCTACGATTTTGTAGTTTTGCCGTCGGTATCTGTAAAGCAAAGGCGTATTCAGAACCAATATAGCCGATGGCTCCCGGAGTCTGACTGATTGTTCCGGCAACTCCAGGATTTCCTTTTGCTGCTAAGCCTGTCGGCCATTTTAATGATTTACCAGTACCGACTTTTTCACTCCATTCTGTGCTTATTTTTGTCAGGTAGTCACTGAATACAAAGGTTGTTCCACTACCATCAGAGCGATATACAGGGCTAACGGCCTTGTCCGGAAGAGTAATGCCTTCATTCACTGCTTGTAGACGACTATCATTCCAACGGGTGATTTTGCCTAAGAAGATATCGGCAACAATGTCCGGAGTTAATTTTAATTCTTTTACTTCCGGTAGATTATAAGCCAATACGACCGCTCCCATACATGTTGGTATATGGACCACTTCTGCTGGCATTTCAGCTAATTCTGCATCACTTAAATAAGCATCGCTTCCGCCAAAGTCTACAATTTTGTCTTTTAAACTGCGGATTCCGCCACCGCTACCAATGCCCCCATAAGTGATAGACACTCCAGTAGAATCTTTATAGTTTTTGAATGCTAGGTTATAATAGGGAAGAGGGAATGTAGCTCCTGCTGCTGCAAGGGTTATATCACTTGCACCTTGAGCGTTTTTCTTTTTTGAGTCTCCACATGCTGCGAGGCAGATTGCCAATACTAAAATTAATAATTTGTTCATCTTTATTTGCATTATAATTTCACTTTGCAATATTACAGACCTCTTGTTATTTGGTTGTTACAGAAATATTACAAAAATGTTACATCTGAAATTCGTGTGTTTCAGCGTGAAAAATGATTACATTTGCCCTCCTTAAATAAAATAGTTACTATGGACGACAAGAAGCAGGAAAAGCTGTTTATGCGTGAATTTTTCAGGAAAACCGGTAAGGCAATATATGATTATAATCTGATAGAACCGGGTGATCGAATTTTGGTGGGCGTATCTGGAGGAAAAGACTCGTTGGCTTTATTGGAAGTTCTAGCTCTTAGGGCACGGGATCCTAAGCAGAGTTATTCCGTCGTGGCAGCTCATATTGCTGTGGAAAATGTGGCTTATGAAGTGGATGCAGAATATATCGCTGCTTTTTGTGATAAGTTGGGGGTGCCGTTGATATCGCGGACAATATGTGCCACGGTAAGGGAAGAATCCGGTAAGCCTGCTTGTTTCGTTTGTTCTTGGAATCGACGCAAGATGCTCTTTGAGATTGCCAAGGAGCAGCATTGTAATAAACTGGCTCTTGGACATCATCGGGATGATGCCATTGAAAGTTTGTTGATGAGTATGATGTTTAATGGTACGATTGCGAGCATGCCTCCGCGATTAGCCATGTTCGACAATACTTTCACTTTGATACGGCCGTTAATTTATGTCACTAATAAAGAGACAATGCAATATGCGAAATTTAGAAATTTCAAGCAACAAAAAAAGGCTTGCCCTTACGAGCAAGCCACAAATCGTCATGCAATTGCATCGATTATAGATCAGATGGAGGCTTTGTCGCCTCATGTGCGCGGCAATTTATTCGCAGCAATGAAAAATATTCAAAATGAATATTTACCATAAACTTTAGATTGCAGCCAAGGCACTTTCGTAATCCGGTTCAGTGGTGATTTCCGGTACTAATTGTGAATAGATTACTTTACCGTTTTCATCCAATACGACAACGGCGCGAGCAAATAAGCCTGCTAAAGGTCCTTCTGCTAATGCAACACCGTAATTTTCTCCAAAGGTGGTGTTACGGAATGCTGACAATGCAATTACATTTTCAATGCCTTCAGTTGTGCAAAAACGTCCGTGTGCAAAAGGAAGGTCCTTCGAAATAGCCAATACGACAGTGTTGTTCAATTTTGCTGCCATTTCGTTAAACTTTCTTACAGAAGTTGCACATACTGCAGTGTCTAAGCTTGGGAAAATGTTTAATACAACTTTCTTCCCCTTTAAGCTGCTCAAAGACAGTTCGCTCAAATCGCTTTTTACTAAAGTGAAATCAGGAGCTTGTGCACCTGCTTTTAGGAATTCCCCATTTACGTTGAAGGCATTTCCTGCTAAAGTTACTGTTGCCATAATTAATTTGCTTTATAAGTGGTTATTTAATTACTTGTAATTTGTCTCCGGCTTTTTCGATAATGGTGCGCAAATACCATTCCGGTAGAGCCGGTTGTTCAACTTTCGGATTCTTTTCTCCCGGTACAGCAGTTTTTATATTGCCATCCATGAAGCGGCAGAATAGATAGCCATAGAAATTCCTCCAGTCTGCTGTCAGACGGTCACCGGTGTTGCAAGAGAAGTCTGTCAAGAACTTCACAGTGCCTTCCGGATCTTTTGTGTACATATCGGCTGCTCCGGTATCAATTAATTTTACATATTCCACATACTGAGTTTCTAATGCTTTTTGTTTTGCGCGTATTTCCGGATGGATAGCATTGTAACGTGTATATGCAAGATTTGTTACCTGGTTGAATACCCAGAATGCAGCTTCGTTCGTAAACTCCATCATGCTGCCATTGCCTTCTGCGAAAGAATGTGGCACTCGGGTTGAGCAGCTATACATGGGAAAATATACAGTACTTGCTGCATCATCAACACCAAACCAGATGATGCCACCAACAGCGTTGGGCAACCAACTGCGGCATTGTGCTACAAAGGTGAATCCGGTTTGTTGGGTTGCTGTAGCTCGCTCGTGTACATATTCTTTACCATCTACGGTATAGCCCATAGGACGCCAGCGGTACGGACATTCATAGGGACCTGCTCCCGGATCTTTGCTCATATCCAGTTCTGTACCTTCTAAATGATCGCGCATGAAGTCCATTACTTCCAGTACATCCAATTTGTGGCTTGGTTTCACCCACAATGGCATTCGATTGGTTGCATAGCCTTTGGCATCACGTTCTATTTTTCCTTTGGCATAATTCCAATATTGAGCCATATCTGGATTTACAGCATTGAAAAATGCCCACACACGAATTTCGCATGCACGAGCACCACTGAAATCTACAGGAGCATAAGTGTCTGAAAAACTGAAATCAGCGTTTTTACCATCCTGTGGGTAGAATCCTTTTTGTTTTGCAAAAGCAATTACGTCTTTGGAATATACTGTAGTTACTTCTTTGTCATAAATTTTCTTCATTTTGTCTGAAGAAATGGATGTTTTTCCGCTCATCGGGAATGTTGTGATACGAGCTTGGTTCGCGTGTGCACAAACATATCCGTCCGGTACCATGCGGGCAACCCATACGGCTCCTTTTTCTCCTTCTCCTTTACCGATCATTTCAAGAATCCATACTTCGTTTGGGTCAATAATAGAGAATGATTCTCCAGAGCTGGCATATCCGTATTGTGCAACCAGATCTGTCATTACAACAATTGCTTCTCTGGCAGTTTTTGCGCGTTGAAGTGTTGTGTAAATAAGGCTGCCATAGTCCATGATTGCACCTGACTGTTTTTCCAGTTCCGGGCGGCCTCCAAAAGTGGTTTCTCCAATAGCCAATTGGTGCTCGTTCATATTGCCGACAACATTATAGGTTTGTGCTGCCTGTGCAATTTTGCCCATATATTTGCCGGTATCCCACTCATAGATATCCATCATCGTACCAGCAGGCCAAGTGCCGGCAGGCCAATGATACAACTCTCCGTACAGAACGTGTGAGTCGGCAGAATAAGTTACCATGGTAGAGCCGTCTTTTGTGGCTCCTCTTGTCAAGAGGAAGTTGGTACATGCTGTTACTTTTGCTATTCCGGCAATAGTCAGCATAGCCAAGATCAAATAGATTTTACGCATAATTTCTTAAGTTAGTTTATAAAATATTTCATG
>CAJJNP010000035.1 GCA_905193145.1 uncultured Odoribacter sp.
GCAGTATTCAGGTGTTGTAAAAATACTCGAAGCCGATATAAAGCTTGATAAAGGCAGCCCTTTTTGCCGATGGAAGACTATCTATCGTTCTTTTATAGAAATTTATTCACTAAATAAAATATCCTTTTACTTAAGAAATAAGAATGAGATAAAATTCTTACAATAATTGACGGATATGATTTTAGGGTTGTGCAATGCTTATTTGCTTCAAATGTTACAAGAACCGATTTATATTCAATAGAGAACTTAGGCTGCATTTCTCATCTGTTTTATGGTTAAGCAATCAGAAATAAACACGGCCTCTTCTCTATTACTCGCTATTTGTATTATGTGAGGGGGAGGGCAGGTAGTTATATCGTTTAATATACTTCTCCTCTTTCTCCGTATACTTGAAGAGATACCTCACATATGCCCGTTCCAGCGCGTATGGTATCGTCCAGCAGCATTTAGCAAAAAAGTCCTTTACATTGTTTGATTTCTTACCAAAGAGCCTTGCATAGAATGTGTAGAATCCGTAGATTATATGAATCATTGGGGTCAACTGCTCTCCCTCCGTTTTCCAATTTTTGTAGTTCTGTGCCCGTAGATGAAAACGCTCGATAGTATGATTCTGGCTATTCGTTCCTCTCATACGAACCTTTAACAATGGTTCTTGAACAAGAGCAATCTTATAGTACTTGGAGAGCTTGGTATAGAGCCGATCATCTTCGCCATTGCGTACGTCTTCTGGAAAATAAAACTCTCCTTCATTATAAATAGATTTGTCCAACATTACGGCAGGCGTAGCTATTTTTGTTGAGATGTGCCTTTGTAGGAATATATCTCCATAGTCTCTACTAGAATCGACAGCTATCTTTTTGCCGGTTTTTGGCCACCAATAGTAGAAGCCAACATGACTCCACTTTGCACTCGTTTCTTCCATGAAGGCCACTTGCTTTTCTAATTTTGAGGGCAACCAAATATCATCGGAATCCTCAAAAGCAATGTAGTCTCCTGTTGCATGACGAATACCATTATTTCGAGCAGCAGCAGGACCTGCATTCTCTTGATATACATACTGTATCTTATCGCCATACTTTGCGATAAACTCAGTCATATTCTCCTTCGAACCGTCGTTCACCAGAATGATCTCATGGATAGGATAAGATTGAGCCAGCACACTCTCTATGGCTTCATATAACCAATCAATATGACTATGAAACGGTATAATGACACTTACTGTTTTCATCATAATAAATTCAAGAATTCCATGTCGACATTAATCCTTGGCAAATAGTATATCTTCAATAGCGAAGGCTTCGTGATAGGACAAGCCACAGTACCAAAGGCATATTTATACACATCTCCCGCCAGGTGCTTGTTAGCATAACCACAAGCGTAATACGAACCATACGGAAAAGCAAACAACTCAACTGGCTTTCCAATCATCTGCTCCAGTTCACATTTGGAATCTTTCAGATCACGTAAGGCCTGTTCCCAACTGAACAAGGCAAACTCTCCATGACTAACCCCGTGAGAGCCTATTGTGCAAAGTTCACATTTAGACATTTCAACGAGTTGCTCCTTTGTAATGAAACCATCCTTATTCAAAAGCGATACGTTCACAAAAAGGGTGAAAGGAATACTTGCTTCTTTCAGCAGAGGATACGCATTGTGATAGAAATTTTCAGGCACATCGTCTATGGTAAGAGCATAAAAATCTTTCTCTCGTTCCCAATTCTCCAGGCGGATTGTATTCTTGGATTTCAGCCACACGAGGAATCGTCTGCATTGTTCAGTAGAGATGCGATAGGATTCTGTCTCTTCATCCTGTATTTCGTCCCCTACCCAATGCAGCATCAGTACTCGTCCTTGCGGAGCAAAGATTTTGGAAACATTTATATGGAATAGATGACAACATTTCCCCATGAAACGTCTTAATAATTTCATTAAATTGGATTTTTTATAAACATCCCAGGATGATTATAATGCAAAATCTTAGCAGGTACGCCACCCACAGTTGCATTATCAGGCACATCCTTCGTCACAACAGCGTTTGCTCCTACTGTTACATTATTACCAATCTTTATGTCACCAATAATTACAGCCCCAGCACCAACAAAACAATTATCTCCGATTATCGGGGCTTTTCCTCTGCCATTACCGCCTATTGTCACAAACTGATGCAACGTGCAGTTTTTTCCGATTTTGGCGTTATAGTGAACAACTATCGGTAAACAATGTGGTAGTTCCAACCCCGGGCCTATAGTGCACATTTCCGAAATCTGGACACCGTACTTTCTTGTTAGTCTAACTCGTTGAATCTTTGCAAATGTGCGAATAACGCGATTATTCGACTTACAGCACCTGAACCAAAAAATAAATTTTAGACTGGAGTTCCTTGCGAGAAAGACGTTACGAAAGATGCGCACGAAGGATACCCCCCCCCTCACACCGAGCCATATCGCTAAAAATCAAGTATTTAATATCCATTGATTTCATTTACCCTCAAACACTTTTTTAATGAGATTCAACTGATAGTGTGGATTCCAATAGTCATCAATCTCCTTGTAGCATGTCCTACGAACCTCCTCACGGCAACCGCTTTTTAAAGCAAACCACCGCGAGATACTACGAGCAAGGTCATCAACGTTGTCATATTCAAAGAAGTCTCCCGTCTGTCCAGGAATGATTGACTCAAACTCAGGCATCTGCCGCTTAAAGTTATTGTGGGAAATAGCAGGACAACCGAACATCAGCACATGCATTGCTGTAAGTCCGATATTGCCAGGAGCTACACAAAGGTCTGCATTATATATGAGTTCGGCATTCGTTTTCTCATCGAAGCATGCACCGTAGAACCACGTATTATCCCGAAGTTGATATTTAGCAACTTCTGCTTCCAATAATTGACGCATTTCACCATCCCCAACAAAAGCGATATTATAGTTCTCGCCCTTTTGCTTGAGAATGCCTACGGCCTTTACAATCTGATCAAGTTTCTTGACGGAAGTTAAACGGCCAATGAAGACGACTGTTGGAAAGTCATTCTTGAAATGCTCTTTGTAAATATTAGACTCAACTATGCTATTGCGAAGTTCCAACTGCTTATCGTAATCAAGCGAGTTCCTAATAACATGAAGTTTTCTAGCATCGAAGCCATTCTTAATCATTTCACTTTTGGCATAGTTTCCATATAAGAAGAAACCATCCACCTTTTTGAAGAAAAATTTTTTGACGATCTTTTGAAAACGAGATTCCTTGCCATACCATCCATGAGTCCATAGATAAATCTTGGAATAATTCATACCCTTTCCCATTCTCTGAAGGAGCCACCACTCAGATAAACTTCGAATAACTCCTGGGCAAATAATAGCGTCATACCGCTGAAGGTTTAGCTTCTTGATTCCTTTATAGTACACGACTGTGCCTAGAACTTTCGTCTCTTCCATGGATAGGTCACAATGCTTGAGCAAAGAGTAATCGAACAACTTCAGATTACGCTTCGCATTACCACAGAAGAACCAATCCACATCCAGTTCTTTGTCCATCAACTTATATATCGCTTCCCTATATGATGGTGCATAAGGGAAGAGCATCGCAATTTTCTTTGCCATATAATTACATTTCTATTTCGGCTTTGGCAGACAGCATCGAATTGCAATGTGTCGCATCCACTTATGCTATTAGAAATCTATATTTGATGTTACTGCATTCTTAACATCCTCTCAATTGCCCACCGATGGCTTTCGCATTGAAAATTATTGAGCATCATCGGGATATCCGGACCTTTCAGCAAACCATAGGCTGCATGAGAAAGAACGTGTATGTTGGTAGTTGGAGCAATCGCTGCCAAACCTCTGAGCAGGTAGAGTTTATATTCTGGCCAAAGAGCTTTGAGGTCCCTATTCAAATAATCCCAATACTTGTCTTCATTGCTCAAGAGTTCGCACAAGTAGTCATTGTACTTCTTACATTCCATACTTTCATCATGTTCAAGACTAAATTTTGAGAATTTTGTATTATGCACATCGAAGGAAAGATTCTTGTTCTCATCGATGTTCATCTCAACTACCAAACCCTTATACCAATTTGCTCCATGCTGACTAGAGAAGAGTTGGAAGAAAAAGTTGCCAAGGCTGTAGTAGATCATTTTCCCCTTGTACTCTTCCCATCCTTGTGGAGTATGTGGATGAGATGCGATAACTGCGTCGGCTCCCATGTCGACAAACTCCCTGTAGCGAGCTCTCCACTCTGGAAGAGGAACGACCATATCTTCCACACCTGCATGAGGAAGCACAACCAAAACATCACACACCTTCTTTGCATTCAGGATGGTCTTATTTACCATAGGATGATTGATCCATGCAGTACCGTAATCCAATGACGTTGCATCGAGCCCTAAAGCACCAAACTCCTTGTGAACCAAGCATAAGAGGCCAACATTAACACCATCTTTCTCTATAACATGCAGACGGTATGCGTCATCAAAACAGCCTGCACCAATGATACGTGTTTCACCCTTGAATGCCTTAATAGACGCCTCACATCCTTCCTGATCTTGATCCATCATGTGATTGTTCGCCAGCATGATAATATTGACGCCAAGATTTTCAATGAATGCTGGAGAGTCTTCTGATTGAGTCAACGAAGGCCCACTTTTGCATATCGGCTTTCCCACACCTCTCACAGGGGCTTCAAAATTGACTGCCACATAATCTGCATCTTTAAACAAATTCTGTAGTCGCAGGTCAACCTGTATGCTTTTAGGATCTTGGCTTACGAAATCGCCACAAAAAATAAACTTCATACTGAAGATTATTCGTCAAACTTACGCCCGAGGATTTCTACCCCCTCGTTCGAGTATGAATTCATGATGCCACCCCACGGGCTGAATGTCAGCTCACCGAAATAAATCTTTCCATCGAAATCGTAGAGATCTACTCTGACAAATTCGAAGTCGCTGGAGAGTGTTTCTGCAAGGGTTACCATCTCGATCAAGTGTTCAGGTTTTGGCGGCATGCTTGCTGGCATAAATTCAGGCTTGGTGTAAGGGAGTTGTTGCCAGTTAGTGTCCAATGTGCAATATTTAGCTCCGGACTCACGCCCGCATACCACGAATACATCTGCCACCTTGCCTTTGATGCAGTGGAACTTATAGTCAGTAGGAAGAGTAGCACCATCACCCATCAGTTCCTCTGCTAGAATCATCGGCTTAATGGCGCAATAATGAGGCTCTGTATTACGAAGATGTGAGACTTCCAGAAGAGTTGCATCCATATTCTTGACGACAGTAAGAATATCTATCTTTGACTTATCAGTACAAATATAGTGTCCACCACTACCGTTATTTGCTTTTAGGATGAAGCGGTTAGGCAGTTGGTCAAAAGGAATCTGACTGGCATTCTCCCAAGCACCAAACTGCTTCAGGAGAATCCCTTCAAGCCCCTTCGCCTTCACATACTCACGCACCTTCACTTTATCTGCATAATCCGCATACTTCAAGAAATCCTTCGAGAGCATTGATGAAAGAATTCTCTCCGACAGATCTTTAGGATGCTTGAAATTAGGCAGATGTCCACGGTGACGATAATAACGGATAGTGTAATTCACGCGCTGTCCCAACACATTAGCGATAATGTTCGCTAATTTAGAATTCAACTGGCTTCTCCAATTGCCTTTATCTTCAACTACTGGCATATTAATTTAGTTTGGTATAATACATGTAGAATTTGATTGCACAAGGCAAAACTTCTTTCATGTGATTTTCGATGAGATTGCATTTATCGAGCATTTTGAAACGCCACACGACCTTTCTAAATGCAGACTTTGTTATTGCCGTCCTTTGCTTATGAGTTGCAGAATTCTCAATTATAACAGAGTGAATACGCTTTCTCCAAACGGGGAAACTCAACTCCTCAATAAAAGTTTTATAGGACTCCTCATATACTCTCTTATAGTTCTCATGATTCTTAACAATATCAGAAAGCCGATCAACAAATGCCTTTACATCCTTGTGAGGGATAACGTAGCCATTTATTCCGTTTCGAATAATCTCCTGATTTGCAATTTTGAAGTCTGACACTACTGGAATACAACCTATTCTCATTGCCTCCAACAAAGCCATTGGAAAACCTTCTCTTCGAGAAGGAGCAAGGAATACATTACATGAGGCTATGATTTCCGCTGCTTTCTGTTGAGGGATAAGACCAGTTACTATCACTCTTTCATCTTCTGGCAATACCTGGCGAATATCATCAAACGGTTGGAATTTCTTAAGCGGAGGAGTCGTAATACCTAACCAATAGAACTCGAAAGGCAAGTCTGTTTTACACAACTTATGTACAATAGGAACCACAAGGTCTGGAGATTTGCTTGCTGCAGACCCTCCGGCAAAAACAATCTTTACTTTGTCAGCTGCCATCTTGGACTTTTTCATAGCCTCTGCTTCAGGATTATCTGCAACAGAATTGAACACTACCTTGATTTTGTCGTTATTCTTTATACCGAAGCGATGGCTGATGTAATCCTTACAACTGCTGGACAATGCTATAATATTGTCAATATACTCGTTATTGAAGGCTGCATTATCGCAATCCATCGTACCCAATGAATGAGATACTGTAATCAAACGTGTCTTATCATCTACAAATGCCGCTAACAACGACATGATATGTGAATTACTATTGATTATCACATCATAGTTCTCAACCTGCAATTTGTTCAGAAGTTCAGACGCATCTTCAAAATTATAGATATTGATTCCGGTTATAGAATATATCTTTGCATATCCTCTATACGACTCAATATTTTCATCGACCAATAAATGCATCTCATTCTCCACATTCAAAAGGCGACAAAGCTCTCTATTGAAGGAAGGAATGCCCGCATTAGGTGTTACGGATGAGGTCGCTAATAGTATTTTCACCTATTTTCTACTTTTTATTAGTTTTGCAGGATTTCCACCTACAACGGAATACGGCGGAAAGTCCTTGGTTAGAACTGATGCCATTGCTATGATGGATCCGTCTGCAATAGTTCTTCCAGGAGTCATATGTACATCTCTGCCAATCCATACATCATTACCTATTTGAGTAGTCTTTTTTTCTGTACTTCCTTGTAATGCCATTGGTAGAGACACATCAGAGACATCATGATTAACATCGAGAATAAAGCAATTGGGGCCCATCATTACATAATCCCCTATGATTGTTCCGTTGGGGATTTGGGCATTTATTCCGATACCGGAATAGTCGCCAATCTCAATATCTACTCCTGAAGCAAAATAAGCTTTACGCTCAATGTTCACATGCTTCCCACACCTCTTAAATATCTGTTTACAAATTAGGTAACGAATTTCACCCCCTATATTGCCAAATGTGTTGGATTTAGGTAAATACCGAGCGAAGCCATAGTACAAAACCAAATAGAATATCTGCTTTATCTTGATTTCTTTTCCTTTAATTCTCATAGCGCACTATTTCTCTAATTCAACAAACCGACGAGCAACATTCTCGATTCGATAGTTATCCAAGAAGTCAACCTTACGCTCGCCCGAATAATCTCCTTCATAGAACTTCAAGAAAGCAGAAGCGTCAGAGAAATCATTCGTCACATCCAGCACAGGGCGGCCTGCTATGCCATAATCAATCAACTTACTTGGAGTTTGGACCATCGATGGATTTGTGACGTTGATCAGAAAGTCTGCCTTACTACACTCCCATACCACGTCCTCGCGACCTTTGCCTGTGATGTACTCTATCTGACCGTTAGACTCCTTTACATACTTTTCTTCAAGAGGAGTGCGCATCATCATAATAAATCTATAAGGCTTATTAAACTTTAGGAGATAGTCCATAAATGAATGAGGATCGCGAACACCAGGATATATAGACCCCATAAAGAGAAAGGTAGGAACAACATTCTTTTTGTACTCCGCAATTGGAGTCTTTGAGATATCAAAACCTTGAGGGATCACTCGGATCTTACCCCAATACCGCTCGTAGTAGCCCTTATAACTCTCCTTGGTAGGTACTGCAATATAATCACACATTGAGCACCACATATCCTCAAAACGCTTCATGAATTTTGGTGCTTTGATAAACGGATTGAGCATAAACGGGTCTCCGCAATCGCAAATCCAGGTCTTTGGGAAAATTTCTGGATAGAGTTTTTTGGCACGGGCAGCCCCGGAATGAATTGAATGTGGATATGCAATGGTAATCAGCATATCCATATTCGGATTTTCTTTGATAATCTTCCCTACTGAAAAATGGAATTCGCATTGAGGCCACATTAATAAACGATGGAAAAAGTGGAACATAAACTTATCAAAGTGATTGTATCTCTTTGTCTCATCATTAGCGGCTGTCGCAAATTTCGGATTTATGTCGCGTCTGATTACTCCCGTATCTTTGACATATTGGGTATAGTCATATTTGCCGTGAACCGTATAGAGAATCACTTCATGCCCCATCTTCACAAGTTGTTCAGAGAGTTCAGTCGTGCGAAACGCTCGAGGCCCCTGTGCGGGATATGCATGATTTGATATAATCAAGATCTTCATAAGAAAAGATATTTTATTACTGTTAATGGAGCTGGAAATGCGTATAGATAAAGTTCGGTAATAGCGCTCATTCGTCGATACCAATAAAGAAGAGAGTAAGCATAAATGAACGGAACTACATAGAAGTATTTATCATATTTCTTTAAGATTTCATAGTTCTGCGCCCAAACAATAACCAAGAATGGAATTACAAAATATTGAAATCTCCCCATCGATGGAATTCCAGAAAGGAAGTTGGTTATAGCTGCCAATGCAAGCATGATAGTCAATAGATGACCCGCATGTGGATTCCGGTTTATCTTCCTGCGATTGATAATAAGTAAAAAAGACAATAGTATATGAAAATATCCGGGCAATGCAATCAAGAAGTCTGCATAAGCAGCCCCATATTCACTCACACCACTCATTCGCTCCAACGCCATCTCTGACTCTGTATACGACCATATCTGATTTTGCATGAATTGTGGCAATAGAAAAGAATAGTCGTTTAATACATTCAAATAGGAAACTGCAGATACAAAGGACGAAGCAATAAAAAGTACTATTGTCACACTCTGGAATCGGCTCAACAATAATGCAATTGCCATAATTGCCACCCAAACGACTGAAGCCCCGTGAATTAATGGCATCAGCAACAGAAGTACAATCTTCTTATAATCTTTTTCGACAAAAAAGTTGAGTGCAACATATACACCTATCCAGGCTGCCGTCCAGAAACGCACTCCATTGATATTGTATATAGGATTACTATAACAGAACATGAAAAGCAATACATAGAATACTATGTTATTACTTACCTTATTATGGCGTAAGAATATCTTCAGCGACTTGATGTAAAAGAAACCGAAGACTGCTGCATATATTAGGTAGGTCCAATGGTAATTATCGGAGAATCGTCCAACAAGGAAATTCACCGTCAACGTATAAATATCCTTGATATTCGACTCAAACGCGAAATACTCATTGATCTCTAATACATATTGAGACCAGGTATAGCTATGTTCTACTAAAAAATCTTCTACATATCTAAAAGAATCCGCAGCCTCACTTACTGCACAGAAAGCGACACCAAACACTAAAAACCATAAATATAAGAACCAGTGTGATACTCCATCTCTAATATCTTTTATCGATGTTATTGCTGAAATGAATGGATTTATGAGGAACAATATGAATTTTTCTCCTCTATTATTATTGCCTACCATCAATTAAGTATGATTTTTATGGTAAAATTTTCACAACTGCATTTAGTCTTGATTTGTTCTTTAAGAACCCACCTGCAATATCTCGATAAGTAACTTTGCAAATCCAACAAAGCACATAGTAATCTACCAAAAAAAATCCCAAGCAGACAAACAACACAATGAACTTATTCATGTTTAGAAAGTCTAAAAGAAGAAATGGTGGTAATGACGCTAAAACCGAAATCATAATTAGTATCGTCATCGGCCTTGGTGGCAACAGCTCTGTAATCTTCTTGTGTGCATAGTTTGCAATGACACGCAGCAAGAGCCAGATTTTAAACAGCTTGCACAACTCTGAAGTTATCGCAACATAAACCGCAGAATCAAAAGTTTTACATACAACGTATTCTGCCATTACAATCATAAATGCTGCTATCATGTGCGCATTGGCATAAGAGTTAGTCTTACCAATAGCAAGAATGATCGGATAAAATGGAATAATATAAAATAGTCCGCTCAAATTCTTAATGACAAAGTATATTGATGATTGAGCATATATATCTCCGTACATACAGGTCATAATCGGTTCAGCGAAGAAGACGCTAAAAATCAGCATCGGAAAAATGAGTTTTGCGGACTTCAAGAGAGCTGAGTTCCAAACAACCAGAGTCTCATTGCTCATTCCATCTCCTTTGTCCATTCCAGAGAAAACCGGGAGGAGAACGGCGGATATAGAGCCCAATATCATTCCTACCAATGGTAGCTCCATGAATCCATTCGAAAACTCTGCAAAAGTCTCGTTACCGAAATATCTACTAATAAAAAGCTGGGTTGCCGACGATATGATCACGCCCCATAAGGATGCGTATAAAAGCGGGAGTGCAAACTTGAATATCTCCTTATATGTCAATGAACTCTTTTGATGCTCTACATCTTTTACTGGCCAAGATTTCAAATAGAGAGCGAGGAAGAACGTTATCAGAGAAGCAATATCAAATCCAATAATAGCGCATATATAGTTTCCTGAGAAAATAACCACCGGAAAAACAATGCATATAATAGTCAGAATTCTGGTAGCTATCGTGTAATATGCCAAATACTTAGTCTTGCGAAAAGATGCGTAAATAGCATCCAGTCCCATTGTAGGCAACAGAAGAAATGGTGTTGGAGAAAACACGATCAATGCCGACCTCAGATCCGGATTGTTCATTACGGATGCTATCGGGCCTGCACAACACAGGAGAAATAGAGAGAATGCTGCTCCAAGAATAAAAAAGATCTTCGTTACCTTGGATATGATATCCCTTGAATAGTTTGTCGCGTATTTTGGCAGAAAGTATGCATATGCTTTAGGCAGACCAAGTGTAAATACTGCAAGTAGAGTGCTATACACATACATCACCTGTTTGTAGGTTCCGTAGTCTCCTTTGTCGAAAAATCGACTCAGGATCATAGAACTGATGATACTTACAATGAATGAAAAGAAACTGCCAATAGCCACCCAAGCGGCTTGTTTGGAATTTGATGTTTGCCCGAGCGACATTCTATATATCTAAATACTTCGTTCTTACGGATTCGAATTTCTCCTTCGGAATATATCCGTAATATTCATTTTCTAAATGCCAAGGTTGAAAACACTCCTTGTCGAGATACTTGACGACTTTGGCAGGCACTCCTGCCAATATGCAAAAGCCATCAGGAAAACTTTTGGTTACTACAGCTCCCGCTGCCACGATTGTCCTTGGTCCCAAAACAACACCAGCTGTAACAATGCTGTTCATACCTATCCATGAGTAATCCCCTATCACTATCGGAGCTGCATTATATTTCCTCTGATCATACAAATCATGATTAGCACTCAAGATTCCTACATTTGGCGCTAACCGCACATAATCTCCGAAATGAACTGTTCCTGCTCCTTGTATATAGCATCCCGGCCGTGCTATTGATGCGTTACAACCCACATAGACCTTTCTTGCATTTGCAATCGTACATGTCGGATGGACCGGATAATACCCCCCCCTACCACAACTGCCTATTAACCTGAACCTTATATAATTCCAATAGGACTGATTATGCACTCCTGAACTTGCAGATTTAACGAATGATGAGTAGAAAGGAATTAATACTTTGATAACTTTCTTGATTGAATTCATCTCATTTTCTTTTTTAATAACGCCCTAACAACCACTTGAATGGTTTATACTGGAATAATTTCATTAGAAGGTAGCATAACATGTATTCTGTTGTTAACAGCAATAACAAAGCGCCGACGAAGGATAGTATGCTTATTGGCTGTATCCAAGCGTAAAACAATTTGAAAAAGTATACCAGAGGAGCAAAGTGAAGTGCATATACCACCAGACTGTTTTGGCCCCAAAATTCAAGGAAACTGCACTTTTTTATCTTCTTACATATTACTATGAGGAACAAAGTTCCGCAGACTGAAAGTATTAAGAAGAGCGGTATGGTCTTGAGTGAAACCGATAGAGAGGCCGTGATATTTGGACTGCGCCAGAAGTTGATCAATGCCAACAAAGGATATGAATACAAACAATACTTCAATGCTTTCTCGTAGATCGACTGATTTTCTTTGAGAAAGAGGCCAAGAGCTACGAAGAAAGATGCTACCAATCCGTGTTGATAATAGAACGGATTGCTTCCGAGATTGAATTGGTCCAAAGCCACTCCTGCTATCAATAAGACGAATGTAGCGATAAGCATAATAATTAGAGCATCAGTGACCTTTTGAATACTGTAGCAAATTACTTTAGCAATGACAAGAGCCTGAATGAACCATAGTGTACCACCACTCTTTATTGTTTTCAATAAAGTTGTGGAAATGTCTTGATGAGTCACCATCAAAGCATACATAGTGTCATTCACCAATGATAGTGCAAAAAGCGGAAGGACTAAACTTTTAAGTAAGGATTTAAGAAATGTCTTGGGGTCTTTCCTGAAGTTCGAGCAATAGCCGGAAATTAAGAAAAATGCCGGCATGTAGAAACACGTGAAAATAGAATTCCATCCATACACATATTCGAAATAATCATTCTTAAAATCAGTTCTATTGAGTGCCGACCTGAAATGTGCAAACACGAGCAAGATTATCAGCGCACCTTTCGCAACATCTAAATAACTGATTCTATGCGAATTTCCCCCCCCCTCCGAAATTCCGGCAGTCGTCACCCTTATTGAGTTAAGTCGGGTCTTATCTTTCTGCATTCTATTATGTTTATATCAATCTGAATATTTTGACAATAATGTACTTTATTTTTGTCTTAAACGAGAGTCTTCCGATACGTAATCTTATCTCTGGCAAGAGCCTCTCTGTTAGCTTTATATGCCTGTAATGAAGCCGCTTGCTGTATAAAGAATCCAGTTTAACCGGTAAGTACTTGCGGTAGAAATAGTCATTGATGATTGCCGATGAACCAGTTGCCTTGAAAGCCTTATACACAATATTCAGGCATCGAATGATATCATTACTTGTATCTTTTGACGTTCTTGTTATCGAAGATTCGTTACCAGAATAATAGAAATAATTTCTCGGCTGATCGAGTATCAGAATCTTCTTTGCATGGGTCGCACACGCTATTGAAAATGCCTGATCCTCTAACATTACCATCTTTTCAGGGAACGAAACCTGATGGTCATCTACAATACCCTTTTTGACGAAAAGGCTGTGAGTATAACCTCCTACACTCTCATTGACAAAATATTCTTCTCTTGTGACTATCTTATAATTAACATTCTTGCTTTCATCAGAATTGACGGCTTGCGGATTATATCTTTGCGGTGTACGACGACTGAACAATCTCACATAGTCGATATGCTCATTTCCGATTGCTTTGAAAATGAATTCATACATAGAAGGTCCGATGTAGTCATCTGCGTCTATGAATGAAATCCATTCTTCATCTTCTATTTTGTTCAAAGCAAAGTTTCTTGCACTTGCCGCTCCTGCATTGGGTGTATGAAAGACTCTGATTCTCGCATCCTTCTTTGCATAGTCATCAAGAATGAATGCTGTATTATCTTTCGATCCATCATTGATGCAATATGCTTTCCAATATGGATAAGTTTGCGCGAGAATGGAATCCAGGCAATCCGTAATATATTCTTCAGCATTATAGACGGGGAGAACTATCGCCCCCCCTCATTTCATGCAAATTTCTTATAATCATATATTTGCACTTATCATCAAATGTGGTATATCTTCTCAATCTTATGCAGCATATTGCAACAGTCGAGAATGACCTTGCCTTTCAGGCGCTCTTCGTTGTCGAGAATGTGCTGGTGCTTAATCAATACAATTATCATATCCATATCGTTCAGGAACTCATCGAAGTTGTTGTATTGGTTCTCGGCAATCTTGTGCTCCTCGAGGAACGGATCGTAGCAGCAAAGAGGCCGCGCAAGGTGACGCTCTTGAGCCTCGAGCATCTGGAGGGCTGGTGACTCGCGATAATCGTCGACATTTTCCTTGTAGGTAAGGCCATAGAGACCTACCTTGCGGTTGTCGGTGATGTTGTTCTCCTCCATGATTTCATAGATGCGGTTGAGAACGAAAGCAGGCTGCGAATCGTTGGTCTTCATTGACTCATCGATTACCTTTGCGAGCTGAGGATAGTCGCCTACGAGGAACCAAGGATCAACAGAGATGCAGTGACCACCTACACCTGGACCTGGTTGGAGGATATTGACGCGTGGATGCATATTGCAGATACGGATAATCTCGTATACGTCCATGTCGTCGTGACGGCAGATGCGTGCAAGCTCGTTGGCGAAGGCGATATTGACAGCACGGAAGGTATTTTCAACGACTTTAGTCATCTCAGCTGTACGAATATCGGTAACTACGATATCGCCTTGGCAGAAACTGGCATAGTAAGACTTCACTTTCTTGCCAATCTCACGAGAGTCAGCACCTACGGTACGGTTGTTATGGATCAACTCGTAAACCATATTGCCAGGGATGATGCGTTCAGGTGCATGCACAAGGTTGATGTCTTCGCCAATCACGAAGCCATTCTCCTCGATGATAGGACGCACGAATTTGTCAATAGTACCTGGGCTAACGGTTGATTCTATAACTACGATTGCACCTTTAAGACAAACTTTCATCACTTCCTTAACGGCTGTTACTACATAGCAAGCGTCAACTTTCTTTGAGAACTTGTCGTATGGAGTTGGGACCGAGACAATGTACATATCTGTCTTCTGGTACTCGGTGGTGAACTTGATACCTGCTTTGAGGGCATTTTGAAAGAGTTCGTCGAGGCCGTCCTCCTTGAAGGTCGTGTGACCTGCGTTAAGGGTGTCAACAAGCTGCTTATTATAGTCAGTCCCGATAACTTCCACTCCGTGAGAAGCCATCATAAGGGCAGTCGGAAGCCCAATGTACCCCAATCCAATTACATTAATCATATTATTAAGTATTATTTTAATTATCTTGTTGATTATTTCACGCCATAACGATCTGTCTCTTTGTCGGCAAGAACGTCTGCAATTCGGCGGCATGCCTGACCATCACCATAAGGATTTACAGCCTTGCTCATCTTCTCATATGCGGCTGCATCGTCGAGGAGTATACTGACCTCATTCATGATTTTATCATAATCGGTACCTACAAGATGTACAGTACCAGACGCAAGAGCTTCAGGGCGCTCGGTGGTATCGCGCATCACAAGAACTGGCTTGCCAAGACCTGGCGCCTCCTCCTGAATTCCACCAGAGTCGGTAAGGACAATAGTAGCCATGCTCATGAGGTGAACGAACTCGAGATACTGAAGAGGTTCGATAAAGAAGAAGTTTGGACGGGTGAGGTCTTCACCAAACACCTCGTGAATTGGTTTGCGCACATTTGGATTGAGGTGCATTGGGTAAACGAAATCAACCTCAGAATACTTTTCTGAAAGGTCCTTCATGGCGGTCACCATACGAATGAAGCCGTCGCCGAAGTTTTCACGACGATGGCCTGTGATAAGGACAAGTTTCTTTCCGTTTGAAAGTCTTGCAACATCGTAACCAGCTTGTGCAAGTACGTTATCCTGCTCTTTAGCAAGAGTCTCATCGGTCTTGAGCTTGTCAACTACCATATGGAGGGCATCAACAACCGTGTTGCCCGTTACGTAGATATTGCCATGAGCCTTTTCGTCAAGGAGATTCTTCTCGGAGAGTGGTGTCGGTGAGAAATTGTAGGTAGCGATACGACCGGTAATCTGACGGTTCATTTCCTCTGGCCAAGGACTGTATATGTTGTGAGTGCGGAGACCTGCCTCTACGTGACCTACGGGAATCTGGGCATAGAATGCAGCAAGAGCACCTGCGGTTGAAGTAGTGGTATCACCATGTACGAGCACTATATCAGGACGACACTCCTTGAACACATCACGAAGCCCTGTGAGCACGTGTGCTGTCACATCGGTAAGATCCTGGCCCTGTTTCATGATGTTGAGGTCGATGTTTGGAGTAACCTCAAAGATTTTGAGCACCTGATCAAGCATTTCACGATGCTGGCCGGTTACGCATACGATAGTCTCAAACTCCTCTGAACGCTTCTGAAACTCCTTCACCAACGGACACATCTTGATTGCCTCTGGTCTCGTTCCGAAGACTAACATTATTTTTTTCATATATTATCCCTTTCTATTTCTCACGTGCACGATTATATGCCTGCCAATGTAGTTATAACACATCCTTACGCCATACCATCTTATTTACTACACCAACGTAGCTCTGAATGATCTTGACAACCTTGCTGGATACATCATCGACATAGTCAGGTACCGGAATACCATGGTTGCCATTTGCAGTCATTTGGACAGCAAGGTCAATAGACTGAAGAAGTCCCTTGGTATCGATACCGCTCAAAATAAAGCACGCTTTATCGAGAGCTTCCGGGCGCTCTGTTGATGTACGAATACAGACAGCAGAAATTGGCTTACCAATCGAAGCATAGAAAGAACTTTCCTCGGGAAGTGTACCCGAATCGGACACCACGCAGAAAGCATTCATTTGCAAGCAATTATAATCATTAAACCCAAGAGGCTGCTGAATCTGCACGCGTGGATCGAGTTGGAATCCAGATGCAGCCAGACGATTGCGCGACCGTGGATGGCAACTGTAGAGAATTGGCATATCATACTTTTCTGCCATCTTATTAATAGCGGTGAAAAGAGAGGTGAAATTCTTCTCTGTATCAATATTCTCCTCACGATGAGCAGAGAGGAGAATGTATTTGCCTTTCTCCAATCCAAGACGCTGGTGTATATCTGATGCCTCAATTTCTACAAGATTCCCGCGAAGCACTTCTGCCATAGGAGAACCGGTCACGTATGTACGCTCACGAGGAAGTCCACATTCCGCAAGATAACGACGTGCATGCTCTGAATAAGCCATATTAACGTCAGAAATGATATCAACGATACGGCGGTTTGTTTCCTCTGGAAGACATTCGTCCTTACAACGGTTACCTGCCTCCATATGGAAAATAGGAATATGAAGACGTTTAGCCCCAATCACGCTCAAACAAGAGTTAGTATCACCAAGAACAAGGACACCTTCAGGTTTTGTCTGAACAAAAAGTTTGTATGAGCAGTTGATGATATTACCGCAGGTAGCACCAAGATCATCTCCTACTGCATCCATATAAACCTCAGGATCCTTCAATTTGAGATCCTTGAAGAACACTCCATTCAGGTTGTAATCATAGTTTTGGCCTGTGTGAGCGAGGATAACATCAAAATACTTGCGACACTTGTTGATGACAGCAGCAAGACGGATAATTTCAGGGCGAGTGCCGACAATAATGATCAGTTTCAACTTACCGTTTTTCTGCCACTTAACGTCGCTATAATCAAATTTGGGAGTTTTAACAGCCATAGTTTATTCCTTTTCGACTGGATCAAAATAGGTATCTGCTCGATTGGGGTTGAATACCTCATTGCAATACATTACTGTCACCAAGTCTTCGGTTTCACTTAAGTTAATGATGTTGTGAGTATAGCCTGGAAGCATGTGGACGGCCTGAATCTTCTCGCCGCTTACTTCATAATTCCAGATCTCGTTGGTACCCTCCTCACGAAGTTGAATAAGACCATGTCCGGCCACTACGATAAAAGTTTCCCACTTGCTGTTGTGCCAATGTTCTCCCTTTGTAATACCAGGCTTGCTGATGTTGATGGAAACCTGACCATTATTGAGCGTATGAATAAGTTCAGTAAATGAACCACGCTGATCAACGTTCATTTTGAGGTCGTGGATAACTTTGTGCCGAGGCAGGTAGCTGAGGTAGGTAGTCATAAGCTTGTATTCGAGGCTGCCTTGAGGCACAGCCATTGCGGTCTGCACCTTACTCTTTGGTGGATTTACAGAAACAGCGCATTTATTGATGATGTCCACAATCTCTCCGAGAGTGGTTCTGTGGGTAACGGGACAAAAGCAATATTTTCCTCCAGCAGTTGGAACAACGTTGAGACCTTCGAACTCACAACGATGTTCCTTGCCGATGAGGGCTCCAAGCATTTCATCTACCAGATCATCAATGTAAAGGACTTCCATCTCTACACTGCGGTCGTTAACCTGAATTGGGAGATCATTGGCAATATTGTTACAGAAGGTAGCAATGGCACTATTATAATTAGGACGACACCACTTACCGAAAAGGTTTGGGAAGCGGTAGATGAGCATTTTGGCCCCTATTTCCCGTCCGTACTGGAGAAAGAGGTCTTCACCAGCTTTCTTGCTACAACCATATTCAGAATTGCCAAAACGACCAGTGAGGGAAGCTTGGGCAGAGCTAGAGAGCATCACGGGACAGCTGTTTTTATGTGCCTTCAGTGTGTCAAGCAGGACGCCGGCAAAACCGAAATTGCCTTGCATGAACTCTTCCTGATTCTGTGGACGGTTGATACCGGCAAGGTTGAAAACAAAATCAGCTTCAGCACAAAAGCGGTCAAGTTCTTCCTGGGTATTACCAAGGTCATACTCGAAGACTTCATCTACCTGTACACCTTCGTACCAGCGAGCCTTGCCTTCCCTGATGTTATTGAGTTGAGAGCAAAGATTTTTACCGACAAAACCTTTTGCCCCTGTAACCAAAACCTTCATTTATTCTATTTAGCAAGATTAAAAATACCGTTCAATTCGTTCTGAACATACTCAAGAGCGGCAATCTTAACTTTAGTTTCCGTAAGGTTCAGGCGACGAGTGTTATCAGAGTTGAACTCTTTAAGTTCACAACGTTTATTATCGCCCTCTGTAAAGAACTTGTCATAATTAAGAGAGCGATTGTCGGCTGGCACACGATAGAAATCTCCCATATCCTCTGCCTTGGCACACTCTTCGTTAGTCAGGAGAGTCTCGTACAGTTTCTCACCATGACGAATACCGATAACCTTGATATTTTCCTTCTTACCACCGAAAAGTTCGCATACAGCCTCTGCTTGAGTCTGAATAGTACAAGCAGGCGCCTTCTGAACAAGTATATCTCCGTTCTGGCCATGTTCGAAGGCGAAGAGGACGAGATCAACGGCTTCTTCGAGCGACATGATGAAGCGGGTCATTTTAGGTTCGGTCAGTGTAATCGGGTTGCCGTTGCGGATCTGTTCGATCCAAAGTGGAATAACAGAACCACGTGAGCACATTACGTTGCCATAGCGAGTACAGCAGATCTTGGTGTCGCCGGAATAACGGCTCTTTGCTACTGCGATTTTCTCCTCAATGGCTTTGGTGATACCCATCGCATTAATTGGATACGCTGCTTTATCCGTTGAAAGACAGATTACTGCACCAACCTTTGCCTCAATAGCAGCAGTAAGGACATTGTCTGTGCCAATTACATTAGTCTTTACGGCTTCCATTGGGAAAAACTCACAGGAAGGAACTTGCTTTAAGGCTGCTGCATGAAAAATATAGTCAACACCAGGCATAGCATTTCGACATGACTGAAGACTTCGTACATCACCGATAAAGAACTTGATTTTGTGCGCAACATCAGGATACTTTATCTGATATTCATGACGCATATCATCCTGTTTCTTCTCATCACGAGAGAAAATACGGATTTCTGCAATATCAGTCTTCAAGAAACGATTCAATACTGCATTACCGAATGAACCTGTCCCTCCGGTAATCATAAGGGTCTTACCTGTAAAGATGCTCATATTAACTTTTTATTGTTATTAATTAACCATCGTGCAGTTAGCATGAATCCATAAAACGTTATTCTCACCGGCTGAAATCCTTGACTCAGGATGTCAGCTATTTCGAAGGCTGACCGATAGTTTGAAAGTTCAGATTAACGTGGGCTTACAACTCCATCACAGAATATTGTGTCTATACAAATATGCTTCACAAGTGCTTGACAGAACCTTGGAATAGACGTTTGCTCGTACATAGCATGTGTTAGAAATGATAGGGATCAGCCATAATTCGCACTTCCCTGTTTACAAGGAAGCGATTCACGATGTTGCATTATTTATCAAAATGTCAAAGAACTTTACAATCATCGTATCTTACCGGGAGACCAAGGGTATTTGAGTGCCGACGCATAGTTAAATCTATTCAAGAGTAGCCATATTATTGGGGAAAATACCTACGCAACGCAATCAATACGATTATTGCCAGCAGCATCCAAATATCGCCATTGCCGAAAATGTATCGGAACCATTCTCGCAACTCTGCGACTACTTCATGATCCGATGAGACTATACGAAATTTTTAAGGAATTCAGAATTAGATCGCTCTATAAAATTATGCCAATCAATTCCACACAGTTGACCGTTAAACACAACAATATAAATACCAATTACTTAAGCACATGCACTTCTCAAATACACTATGGATTATTATTATCAAATCATGCAATTAATCGCGACGAAATATATCACGTGTATAAACTTTCTCCTCCACATCACTCAAGTAATCATCAAAACGATTTGCAATAATTACATTAGACAGAGCCTTGAATTTAGCAAGGTTGTTCACTACCAGTGACCCGAAAAAGTTTTCACCATCAGCAAGTGTTGGCTCATAGATTACCACATTAGCACCTTTTGCTTTGATACGCTTCATAATGCCTTGAATGGCACTTTTACGAAAGTTATCGGAGTGTAATTTCATCGTCAAACGATATACTCCAATAGTAACAGGCTCTTTTTTGCCATCATACTGATTATTTGTGCTATAATCGTACCAACCGGCTTTGCGAAGTACTGCATCTGCGATATAACCCTTACGGGTACGATTACTCTCTACAATAGCAGTTATCATGTTCTGTGGCACGTCTGCATAATTGGCGAGCAACTGCTTTGTGTCCTTCGGCAGACAGTAACCACCATAGCCGAACGATGGATTGTTATAGTGAGTACCGATCCGAGGATCGAGACCGATGCCCTGGATGATGGCAGCTGAATCAAGGCCCTTCACTTCTGCATAGGTATCGAGCTCGTTGAAATAGCTGACACGCAGAGCAAGATAGGTGTTGGCAAAGAGTTTTACAGCTTCGGCCTCCTTCAATCCCATGAAAAGAGTGTCGATATTCTCTTTGATGGCACTTTCCTGAAGAAGCTTTGCGAATATCTCGGCAGACTCTTCCATGTGATTGCCTTGAATCTTGCGGATTGCCTCATTCTCTTCCTCCCATTCCTCTGACATCATCTTTGGATAACCAACGATGATACGTGAAGGCCAGAGATTGTCTTCGAGTGCCTTACTCTCTCGAAGGAATTCAGGAGAGAACAGCAAACGGAACTCACGACGTTTGCCATCTGCAAGAGGTTCCATCTGTGCAAACTTTTGAGCATATTTCACATAGAGTGAACGGCAATAGCCAACAGGAATCGTTGACTTGATTACCATTGTCGCCTTTGGATTAACAGAAAGAACGAGGTCAATCACATCCTCAATATGGTGTGTATCGAAGAAGTTCTTTACAGGGTCATAGTTGGTAGGTGCAGCAATAACTACAAAATCTGCATCTTTATAAGCGGATGCTCCATCAAGGGTTGCAGTAAGGTTGAGTTCCTTTTCTGCGAAGTATTTTTCAATATACTCGTCCTGTATCGGCGAGATACGATTGTTAATCTTCTCCACCTTTTCAGGAATAATATCAACAGCAGTCACTTTGTGGTGTTGTGCCAAAAGAGTTGCAATACTCAAACCGACATAACCGGTACCGGCTACAGCAATTTGGAGGTCTTCAAAATTTCTCATATTCTCGCGGATTAATTTGGTTCTGATGGCCGTATTGAACGACACCACGAAAAGCTCTTTACAAGCGATTTAATCAGATTACCTGTACAGTAGAAATAACAATAGAAGTATATGGTTAAATTTTCTTAAATATTTGGAATTGAAAATGGTGCTATTGCAGAAAAGGGCATCGGGGAGCGTAATTCATACAAACAGTGGATAATAAACATAATGCCTCAATACTGTTGCGTAGAAAATATGGTCAATACCAGGAAGAATATCTTTGATGCCTGATTAAGATAGTAGCAGCACGCCGTTAGAAGTGTGCAACTAATCAAGAAACTAAATAATCAAAAGAATAACAATCTAAAAACAAGCGTTGCTTAAATACAAACGGATTGTTACATATAATCCAGCGCAATACTTACTTCTGGCTGATCAATGGCCATATCGTGGCACTTGAAGATTATTTGTCATATACCTCGAACCTCGAGTTTTTCGACTTGAACTCGGGAACCGTCCGCTTCATAAGCCGTATCATGTCGGGAATCTCCACCTTTCGGGACAGCGTCTCCAGCTCTTCGGCAACGCCGCAGGCCTCCCCGTAGTCATACTCCCGAACCTTGGCGATACGTATCCGGTCGTGCGTCGTCGGAAGCGTGTTCTCCTTGTTCGACAGAACCTCCTCGTACAGTTTCTCGCCCGGACGCAGACCCGTGTATTCGATCCTGATGTCCTTCTCCGGCTCGAAGCCCGCCAGGG